>JAWCQO010000008.1 GCA_038869735.1 Candidatus Anstonellales archaeon
GAAAAAGTATGGAAAAGGTTGGAATAAAGATGGAGAGGTGGGATAGTATCCCACTTATTAAGAATGTAGAAGCATAAACGTGCGTTGCATACCGATACTTCTTTGTTGGATAATCATATCCGATGCAATTTGTGGCTAGTATGGGAGTAGCGGTTTATTATAATATTTGCAGTAATTATTAGTAGAGCACCTGCAATTTTTCCTAGGGAGATGTTCTCAAAAAGAACAAGTGTTGAAAGGAGAAACGACGTCAGAAACGCGCTTGAGTTATGGATTGCTGAGCTCACATGGGGCTCGTGGTATGCAAGGGAATAATCAAACAAAATAAAAGTTATAGCTGTAAGAAATCCTATAATTCCTATTGCATAAAGAGACAAAAGGTCAACTCGAGTAGCAGCGATGCCTTCTGCGTGCAATAGAGGCGCAAGGAACATAAAACCAAAAAAGAGAGACCACAGAGTTATTTTAAAAACCGAATGCCTTCTCTCTTCAAATTTTATTTGCTCATTTGCAAATGCAGAGCAAAGTGCCCCAACTAGGCCAAATACTATGCCTAATAAATCTGAAAGTGGCTCAAGTGTGTTTTCATAAAAGAAAATACCGACTCCTATAAAAAGAAGAGCCATCCCAATTATCACTTTCTTTCCAACATGTATCTTCTCCATCAAGCTTTCGAGTATGACAGAAAAAAATGGTGTTGTAAAGATGAGAGTGACTGCTACAAAAAATGGAAGACGCGAAATCGAAAGGAAGTAGAAGTAAAATGAGAGAGCTATAGCTATCCCAATGATGGCTAAAGGCACTATCTCTTCTCTGGTAATTCTTATTTCTTTTTTTCGGTGAGTCGCAAGTAGAATGATAAGGAGGAAAACTGAAGCAAGAAAAAGCCGTGATGTGGCGATGAATGTATCTGAGAAATGATTTTGCAAAATCCTTTTTAAGAAGGAGATTATACCCAAAAATATGCCAGAGACAACAACTAGTAGATAGGACTTCATGTTTGTCTCACTCCGCTTAAATTAATAAGTATTTCTTGCGAGCGTAATTTTTTCGTCTGTATTTTCTTAAACGAACACAGAGCCATGAAGAAGAGACACCTATGCTCTGGGATGCCTCCTTTAATGTTTTTCCCATCAAAATTAGGCGTAACGCTTCTCTGAGTTTTTCTTCATTAACTTTTTCTTTTCTTCCTCTTTTGAGGTCTATCTTAATTAATTTCACACCAACTGTCGGGAATGCCTTTAGGACCTTTGCTGGAATGGTTTTAAGGATTCCATTGGAAACAAATATTCGCTTGACTCTTGTCTTTGTAAGAAGAATTGAAAAGAGAATTTTACTTGGCTTCACTTTCAGGACAAACTCCTCGGATTCCGTATTGTTTTTAATTATATCTAAAATTTTTGTTCTATTTCCTGAAAGTTCAATCATAGCATTAGTCACTGCGTTTGATTTCACTTAAGAAAGCAGCACCGCGACCTTCAAATAAGGATGAAACTTTTTGGACCGAATTCTCTATTTCTTCTCTAGATGCAGAGAATAGTTTCATGGATTCCTCTGTTTCAAGACCATATTTTGAACATATAAACCCCATTCCAAATTCCCTTGAACTGATGCCAGCGCTTTTTTCTTCTGAAGCTATTTTTTCCAGTATTGCAAGAGATGGTTTTTTGATACTGCCAATTCCTCCGCTAATATCAAGAATAGCTAGCTGGCTTTCGTCTGGCACAGAAGAAAGGCTTGGAATCGGACTGCGTGATTTTCGCTCTGAGGCATTTGTTGTTGCATAGACTCTAAAAAGGCATTCACACAACTTTTCCTTGGACCGTTTATCAACGGCTTGGTCAGAGTAAAGTTTTATAGAATTTAGTTCTTTAATGATGTCTGGATTGAGCACAAAGGTATCGCTTATAAATGTTCCGAAGCCAAAAGCACTGAGTTCTTCTTTTGTTCTTCTAAATCCTTCAACAAGGTCGATGCGAACGTTTGGTGAGATGCCATATCTTCTTAGTATGGCATTATAAATCTTAAGCTTGTCACCAGCATACCCCTCTTTTCCTTTGATTTCTTCTACCACTGCAAGCGAAATTGCACAGGAAATGGCAACCTTACTGCTTCTATTTTTTATTATTGAGCTTTTGGCTCGCATTAGCTCTGTTTTTATTAGTTTGGCGTCAGGGCCGTATATCCTTCTGATGCGCTCGGAAAGGTGAGCTTGAGAATTCAACTTGAGAGTCTCGATCTTTTTCTGTCCGCCTTGAGTATATTCAATAGTAGCTATCGTCTGCATATATGGACTGTAATGTTCGGATAATAGCTCCATTAGAAGCTTGTAAGATTTTATTGCATATTCGCCACCTTTGACAAGCATGCTTATGTGATTCCCTCCCAACGGAAGGTAGGGAAGAAGATAGCTCTCTCCTAGGCGTAAAGCGATTATGTGAGCCGCATGCGCTACTCTAACTCGATTTAGAGTAAACTTCTTTAGGTTTGAGATGTATTTTATGTATGAAAGCTGCTTTTTTTGGTCATCCTTATCTGCTTCCGCAGAGTAGTCCATCTCCTTTTGCGTTATGGCAAGAAGCACAGAGAAAGGGGCAGAGAAACCTTGAGCAAGCATCTGCGAACGAAAGTTGGATAGAGTATTGAGATTTTCAACTGATACTGTCCTTGATTCGCTTATTTCATCTAGCAAACTGTTGGCTTCTGCAATTAGATGAAATGATGAGAAAAGAGTGTCCATCAGATAGATTTGGAATCTTGCGTATAAAAGCTTTCGTTTGCTATGGCAAAAATTTCTTTTTTTCTATTTTTTCTTTTAGGTACTCACCTACAAATGAAAGGCGAGGACCCTGAAGTGCGTCTTGCTCTATTTTTTGCTTGGTCCGTAAAACTTGTTTTAACTCCTCTATCCACTCTTTATGAGCTTTAATCCAAGGGTATTCGAGCATTTCTTCAGCTCGCTTTATGTCGACTTCCTTCGCCTTTATGGTGAGCTTGGATAGAAAATCATAATCTTTTATATCGCGCATAGTCACTCCGATGAATTTTGACTCTGGAACTGCAACATCATTTGCAATGTAAGCTAAGTTCATGCTCCCTGTTTTAATTGTCCAATATATATACCACCCCCACGCATCACAGTCTGTAAAACAATATACTGGAAGTTTTTTGCTTGCAAGCTTTCTGATTAATCTGCGACAACCCCGCGAGGCTTGGCCCTTAGGGCTGATAAGAATGCAGTTTTCTTTCTTCCAGAATTTGTCCTCATTAAGTCTCTGCCACATAGCATCTTTCTCAACGACAAGAACATAATCTGCGTCAATGCTCAAAAACTCCATTCCGTTATCTACATCCGATGGAATCATCCACCCGCTTCTCCCTTGTTTTGTACAGTCAATTTCTATTTCTTCCCCTCCAAACTTATCAAGAAGGACGAGAGGACCCGCTACAACTCCTTTCCTATCCGTGCTTAGATTGAGATCCTCTCGCTTTACGTTGAGTGAAACTTCCAAGTCTTCTATGAGGGGATTGGATTCTGATTGTTCTGAAAATAGCTCTTCATCTAAATCTTCACCAAGAGAAAATTTGAGTTGATAGAAGAGACCTCTTATTGAAGTATGGGAATTTTCTTTGAGGAATTTAGCACATTTGCTTGCTATTGCAACAGTTTGCATAAATTTGCGTGCTTGACCTACATTTACAAATGTACGTTTTTCTATTTTGTTTCCAAGTCTTAAGTAACCGACTCCTTCATCATAGATAACGTTACCTTTTGACCGTAGCACAGTCTGGAATGTTGGGCTCTTACCTTCTTTTATTTCAGAAACCATTTTCTGTCCTAATGAGATAAGTTTATTTAGTGGAGTTAGTGTTTCATTCTCATTTTCTACACTCCGCTTTCCCATTGTTGAACACCTCACAGATCTTCTTCTTTCGCTTCCTCCTCTTTCACCGGTTCATCATCGTATTCTTCGGAATCTTCTTCTATTGTCAGTGAAGAGAATTTCTCTTCTATCAGTTTAATCATTCTTTTTTCAAGTTCATTGGCACTTGCTTCTCCTGAGAGCTCTGCTAAATCAAGAGCCAATTGTGAAACATAACGCATTATGGCTTTCTTTCTTCCACTCTTTTCGCTTTCTCTTATTAAGCCATGGAGGTATTTTTGGAGTTGTCGGGCAGTTTCCATTACTGCATTTTTAATTTCTGAAACTATTTCCTCCTCTTCTGCTATTGCTTGCTTACCTGCTCCTGTATAAGGAACATGAACTGAAACGAGGTTTATAAAGACTGTAAGAGGTTCTTGGTCAAAATCACGGATGCCATATCTCCTCCAGTCTATTTCTTTTACGGCTTTTGTTATTGCACAACCGGCAGAATCAAAAACCAACGGAGCTCGATTTGCGTATCTTATTATATCTCCCTCCCGTATATCACCGCTTTGCCTACCTGCATCCCCACCATAAGCAAGCGCTATCTCTACAAGAAATGGCACTCCCCCCCGGTATATCTTTGGTGAGCGTTCTGAAACTACAAGAAATTGTGGGTTTAAGATATTTTTGAGCGATTTTTCTATCTGAGCCTTGCCTATTGGAATAAGGGAGTCAGTCGCTGGAGCTATCCACTTTACTGATTTGATGGCATTTACAAGTTCTTCTGCTTCTGCCCATTCCAGCTCTGTTGGCTTCTTTTTAAAATCGACTCCTTTTGCTATTGCCTCCAACTCTTTTACTTTCGATGATGAAACTCTGGAGAATCTTGACTGGAGAAATGAACTTATTCGAGTGCTTTGTGTATCTCTGTGCGCGTAATCGATAATATCATAAGTCGAGAGCCCAAGCGGATGAGGGAGGACTTCTTTTGGCTTTGGAGGTATTTCTTCGGAACTCCGTGGAAAAGTTACTGATTGACCATCCGGACCAACGAACAAAATGTTTGCATGTGGATTTGCGAGTGCTGTTCTCTTTATATATTCAAAGACGCCATAGCTACTCTTATCATATTTGCATTCCCCGAATTCTCCTTCGATTACTAAGCCGTGAGCCTCTTCTGATAAGTCTTCTTCTACCATGTTTTCCATATTTGGTCTGTTGGTCTTGAAGTCTATTGAGATATTGCACGTTATTTTCTTTTTATCATATCTTGAAACAGCAAGAATAGGTTTTCCGGTCGTAAGTTGTGCGTACATTGTGCAACCTGATGCACCTATCCCTTGCTGACCTCTTTGTTGAGCATATCTGTGGAACTTTGTTCCTGCAAGCATCATTCCAAGGGCTTTTCCTAGGTGCTGTTTTGGGATGCCTGGGCCGTTGTCTTCAACTCTCACTTTATAAACTCCTTCTTTGTCAGAGGAAGAAAAAATCTCAACTTTGATGTCTGGAAGAATGCGAGCTTCTTCGCAAGCGTCAAGTGAATTAGTGACGTATTCGTGAACAATAGTTGTTAGTGATCGAATTTTTCCAGAGAATCCTAGCATCTGTTTGTTTTTTTTGAAAAATTCGGCTACTGAATGCTCCTTAAATTCTGAGAATATTTTTTCTGTTGATACCATAGAAGTGCCTACACCTTTATTCCAAAGACTTCTTTGAGTCTCTGCTCCTTCATTCTCTTTTTTACCTTTTCAAGATAGGTAAAAACTCCTGAATGAGATGTTCCTTCCATTATTTTGAATATTGCATTTACAGCTACCTCTATCGTTTCAAAAGGGGCAATAATTGATACTGTGTTTCCATAGACGGCAAGATCGCACTCAGCATCATGTTCTATAATGCGCTTTACTTTTCCTTCAATCCCAATTATCCTTGCTTTTTTCCTTCTTCTTTCACGTTCGTTTCGTGAAAACTCCCTCAAGTCCACTATCTTTAGAGTGTAGCCTTCTTTTGTTAGTTTCAACGCTGTAATGGGTGAGAAGCCCCTACCTATTGCCATAATTACATCTCGCGATATGTACTCTGAAAGTGGTTCTCCTTCCCATTCAATCAAACCATCAGAATTTACTCGCAAAGTTACTCCTAACCTCTCCTGAAGCATCTTTTTGGTTTGGCCATTGCGACCAACGAGGACGCTAACCCTTTTGGAAGGAATTCTTAGAAGTTCCATAAGCTCGACCTTTATCTGGGCGCAAAGAAGTTTTGGGGAGACGGCTTTAAAGGATTTATGGCTAAGTCCTGCTCTTGCATTGCTTCTCTCTGGTCCAAGCTTAAGCTTGCCAAGTATTTTAGTTATAGGGAAAGTTTTAGGAACAAAGGAAACGGTAGTATATGTCTTAATTGTTATAATTTATTCTACAATTGCAGGTTTAATTTTTGGTTTATTATAAACAGAACCAGAAATATTCCCCCTCCCCCGCTGCTTCGCAACATATAGTCTGCCTTTGGCAGTTAATTTAAAGTCAGTAAGAAAAAACTACGGTGGCAAAAAATTTAGGCGGACTCGCGACTCGAAATTTTTGCCTTAGGTATCGTTGCACTAAAATTTCGTCTTCCCTTCGCTCAGAGAGCATAACGCGATTTAACGGTTACGCTCACCTGCAGTTCACTCCACCCAAATCATGCTTCGCAGGACTTCGTCAAATCGCATATGTTAGGCGTAATTCGGAATTCGGCTTCCCCTACCCACCCTCTCTTAATTTGAGAGAGTTTGTATAGACCAAATTAAACTTGTAATTAGCCACAAAGCTAAAAATATGATTGCTTGTCTTAAAAGATTTTGACATTTTTTATTCATTTTATTATTTCTACTTCTGACTCATTTAATGTTTTTTGTGTTGGTGATAGCCTCTTTTTTATTATTTCTAAATATTTTAATTCTTTTTCTATGCCTATTGAATTTCTACCTAATTTTTTAGCTACTACTGAAGTTGTCCCAGAACCTAGAAAAGGATCTAAAATTAAATCACCTGGTTTGGTACAAGATATAATAATTCTTCTTAATAATTCTTCGGGCTTTTGTGTTGGATGTTCTCCAGCCCATTTTTCTTTTTTAGGTGTTAATGGAATACACCAAACATTTCTCTTTTGTTTTCCTTTAGGATTAAGAGCGTCATAAATTAAATTTTTTGTATCTTCATAATTAAAAGTCCATTTCTGCCCATTTCCATTTTTGGATGCCCAAATTAAATGCTCTGTACTTTCTGTAAAAAATCGGCAAGTAATATTTGGTTGGGCGTTTGGCTTAAACCAAACTATACTATTGTTTATCTTTAGATCAGACATCTGTTGAATAATGTAACCTACCTGGTAGATATTGTGGAATGAACCACAGACCCATAAACTACCTCCGTGTTTCAAAATTCTAAAGCATTCTGTGAGCCATTCAACATTAAATTTAAAGAAATCATCTTTGTTGAAAATATCCCATTCCTCTTGCATTGTTACATGGCTGCTATATTTCCACCCCAAGATTAGAAAGCTATAAAAAAGACGAACTTACTCATGTAAAAATTACAAAGACTGGAACCGTCTATTCTAAAGAAGGCTTATTTTCCCAACAATTTACAAAACGTAAATTAAGAGAAATTTTTGATAAAGGTGGGTTAAAATCTGAAATTAGGGAATTGAATCCTATTTCTTATTTGTGTATCTGTAGAAAATGAGCGGACGCAGGAGGGGAACTCAAAAATTTTCCATTCGGACGTTGCACTAAACCTCGTTTCTAACTGAAGCGTATAACAGTTATTAAACAGTTTGCTTGGTTGCACCTCGTTCTCTCTAAATTATGCTACACATGACTTTATCTAAGCCAGATGTTAATCAAATATCGTCAAATTTCTTCGATTTATTCTCTTTTTGAAGTCTCTTTTTTATCTGTTCATTAGGTTCTTTGTCAGAAACGACAGATTCAGAGCTGTTGATTCTGCATAGATATCGGTGATAAAAATTAGGATTTTTGATGTTTAGGGCATCAACATTGAGTCAACGAAGCCTGTCTAGGAAAATCGCAGTTACATAAATTCTGACAAATCGGACTGCTTTGATTTTTCATCAACGAATATACTTTCTATTTCGTCTTCAAGAAGTTCTAATCTTTGTTTTAGATAGGATGGGAGCTCATAGAGCTTAATCATTCGTTTTGACACTTCGAGGTATTTTTCTATTCCTCCTCTATTAACAGTAAGAAGAAGTTTATCCCCACATTTTGTGCATTTTCCAACAAGAGGTATTCGCCTGTATTTTTCATTACACGAAACACACCTAAATTTTTGGCGCGAAAATGCTCTTAGGTTACCGTAGAGGTCAGGTAAAAAGTGAGAGAGGATTATGCGTTCGGCAACGTCTCTTACGTCTACTGATCGTAATCGCCTCTCCAACGACAGCTGGGCATCGACCTTTTCTTCCATATCTTTAAATTTTATATAAGTGGTAGTCAATGGGCCAGCATCTATGGAACTGGTTTGGTGAGTAAATAAAAGGCCTCTATATTGGTCTTGAGTGCCAAGTGTATCTTTAACAAGCTTTATAGTCAGCTCAGAAGGAGAAAGGTATTTTTCAGAAGCTTCGTAAAAAGCGAGAGGAAGCTCATTGCATATTTCCATAGAATGCGATTCGTCATCGACTTCTAAGGGGTCAATCACAGCAGTAAGCACGCGCGTAGCATCCATGGTTCCGCCTCTGGATTCTGGTACGTAATACAGAGAGAAGTTTAAAAGTGCGTCCAAAAGAAGAATGAGCGAGTCTTCATCTCCGTCTGCATTTCTTCTTTTAGCGGTATGAAAATAAGGATGGGCAAATCCTACGCGTGCTTTAGTAAAACCAATAAGCCGGCACAAGATACCTGCGGATGTGTGCGGGGATATTCCGATAAAAAGTTTTCCGACAAGGTCAGCTGGGGATTTTATTTTATAGTAAGGTTCTAATCCGTAAAGGGAGACTAGGAGATCGTCAATGAAGGCTGCCACATGCGTGAAGTATTCGCCACCTGCTTGCGATAGTATAATATCTTGAGGCTTGAGTTCAACAAGTTGGTCCTCGCTTTTTAGATCCTCGCCTTTGTAATCATGAGTATAGCCCAGCTCTTTTAGCCTTGAAACTGGGGTGCCGATTTCTCTTGGATAGAAGTGAGTTAGAGGGACATCAGTGGAATCAAATCTGCACGTTCCATCTCTGAATATTGATAATTTGTGTTTAGCGCGCAATATTCCTTTCTCAATTCGTTCAGGAATCTTGAATGTTGATATCAGGCCTTTTACTCCTTTGACTTCGTCCGGTAGACTATTGGGCTCAGTTATACCTAGTCTTCTCTTCGCTTCCTCAAACACCTCCTCAAAGTTGATTGGGCGTTCTTCATAAAATTTACAGTTTACATTGCAAAGGCTACACCATTCCTGGTATCTTTCTTTTCCACACTTTGGGCAAATATATACAAAATCGCACAAACCTCCACAGCTACAGAGTTTGGTTACGTTTATTTTACTGCATTGTGAACACTTTAGTCTTGCAATCTCCACACTGATACCGTGTCCTTCAGCAGTAGGGCGCTCGCGAAGGCTTTTGTATGTTTTGATAATGCTTCTGTGTTTTATTGTTCGGCCTAGGGGAAATAGAACGTGAACAGGCGGTTTCATCTCTCTTCTTTTGGCCTTCTCCGGCCTGCCCATTCGCGCACCGATATAGGTCGGGGCTTTCTCTTTGACAATAACACCTGAAGTTTTGTTTAGTATGCTCATAACCCCGCTACCGCGGTTTTCTGAAAATATTTTATCAAATCGCTCAAAGCTTAGGGAATTTTCAACAAGCAGACCCAACGATTTGAGAAGTGCCAATGCGTTTTCTTTCCCTATTATAACCTCTCCCTCTGAGACAGTATGAAGAACGCAAAGTTTTTCTAAAATTTCTTTGCCTTCTCCAAGCGGAAGAGCTATGTGTTTAATTCCACCAAGCCAGTCGCGGGATATTTTGGCAGACAAAAGGTATTTTGCAAGAAGAAGAAGTTCTTCTTCAGTTATATCATGCCAGAAGTAGGTGTATAACGGATGAAGAGGTATATTATGTTCTTCTGATAGTCTAAAAGCTTCGTCTGCACTAGGATTTGGCTTTGCTCGAATGCCTTTTGAGGCGCATATTTGGGAATACCACTCAAAACACCAAGCACTTGGAATTAATGGGTGGTTAGATTTGATAAAATCGCCGACAGAAACCAATAAATCTCCAAGAAATAGGATTTTATCTATTTTGCCTAGCACAGCTGTTGCTTCTTCTGTAGAATTTAACTTGACAACTGAACCATCCAAGAGTTTTACAACTGGCCCCTCTATCGAATCGCATGGAGAAACAACGCAACCCTTTCCCGGGCGCTCAACTTTCATCTGCGTTCCAACTGCAAGAAATGAGTCCAAAATTACCATCGTAGCAGGATGCACTGCCTTTGCCATTATGCCTGTTGCTCTTGTTCTACCATATCTAAGGCGAAACCCCCCTGCCTGCATGGGATAGGCAAATATTGGCCTACCCGCAACCAGCTCATCTAAGAATGTAGTATTTGGCTTTATTTTTATTATTCCCTCTTTTTTCCCAATGCGGATAACGGCTTCAAGCCAATCCCAGTCAAGACCAAATTTCTTTGCATATTTTAAAACTTTGCTTGCTTTTTGAGCTATTCCTTCGCACACGACAAGAGCTATTCCTCCACGTATCCTATTGGTAATATCCTCACTTATGGTTCTTCCGTGGGAATCCTTAACAAGCCTTTTCAGGTCGCGCTTAACAGCAACCTCTATTTTTTCTGTTGGTTCTCCCTCTATGCACACAGGACAATTTTTTATTATGTGCCGGATATGTTCATCTGGAGGTTTATATTGGAGTCTTGCGCAGCGAGCGTTGTATATTTCGCATTCCTCGACATATCTTTCTATTTCATCATCAGTAGCCCGAAAATCTCCAATGCCAAGCTGCCTTCTTGCAACATCCCCCAGTACCACTGAAAGCGCGGCTATTGTTCCGCCAGCCGACCGAATTGGGCCTGCAAAATAAAGAGCAAGACACTCTGAATCATCTTGATTTTTTATGATGCGGATTTTAGCTATTCCTTCTGTAGGAGCAACGAGTACGCCTTCTGTAAGGATACCAACACCGGTTCTGACTGCTTGGTCTATCAGCTTTTCTTTAGGTCCTGAGATGAACTCACCCGCACATATTCTCTTTACTATCTCATATGCAATAGTGGTTCTCTCCAAACCTACTGATTCCAGCTTACGGATTTCTTGGGCAATTCCTGGTGGTCCAACTATCCCTTCAACTCTTCCAGCAACGTCTTCAGCTATCTTTATTTCGACCCCACAAGCAGGGTCAAAACCTTTTTTCCTTGCCAGTGAAGCAATTTCGTAGGCACTTTCTAGTTCGTGCCTAAGAAGCGAAAAATATTTCTGCATTTCTTCATCTGCTACAAGCATAATCATCGCCAAGAGTTAAAGTCCAGGGCAGTTATCTTGCAAGTTTTAGACTCGCATATATAAACTATTCCTGGAGAAGGCACATGTCCCATACGCACCTGAAAATCTGTCCTAGACTGAAAGGTACCGGAGTTTAAAACCAATGTTCCTCTGTAGAAAGTATAGGCATTTTTGTGCAAGTGGCCCATATGCATAACATCAGGCTCATTTTGGATAACCATATAATCATGGCGTTCAGGGATTATAAGATTCTCTCCGTAGATTGGCGATAGGTGTCGTCTTTTAAGTAGCTCTACCATGGGCTTTTCTGGGTGCATATAATCAAGACCGGATGCGTTTGAGATTATCCCGTCAAGTGAGGTCCCATGGTAAACGAGGTGTCGTAATCCTTCTATATCCACCCACCCGGGACTTCCTATACGCTTGACATCTGCTTTTATTAGATCTTTGCTTATTAGAGGCTGTGGATCCGCCCTGCGAACTGCGTCGTGATTGCCCGGCGAAACTATTATTTCTATATAATCTGGAATGCGTGATATCAACTGGTCAAAGGCTTCGTATTGCTTAAATACATCTTTTATTGCAAGTTCTCTCTCTTGGAGAGGATATACCCCAATTCCGTCTATGATATCGCCGGCAATTACTATGTACTTGACCTTTCCTGCAAGTTCTTTTCTATCACTTCCTCCGCAAAGCCACTCTATAAACTTTGAAAACTCTCTTTCGAGAAAATTCTTGCTTCCTATATGTAAGTCTGATAAGTAAGCTATTGCAACATCTATGTCTGTTTTTTTCTGTTCTCGGATAGTGGGGAGGTCAAGATACATTATATCCGTTGCAAAGACAAAGGGGTCAGAAACTCTCCCATCAATTGCAACAATATCATCAAGAAGAACTGATTTTGCAAGAGCAAATATTCTATAGTCTGATTGTTTAACAAGCACCTTTGCAGTTCCCTTGAGGTCTTCGATTTCAAAAAGCAAGTTTCCTTGTTTAGTTATTCGCTTTTCATATACAAGTCCTATTAGCCTAACCTCTTTTCTTTCAAATTCCTTAAGGCGATTTGTCTCGACAATAGGTTTATCGGTGGTTCGGCTTCTCCTGATAAGCGCTTTCATTCTTTCGAATCTATCGGTGAAGTGGTAGATAAAGTCTTCCACGCTCCCTGTGCATCTTGACTTTCCAGAGACGTCATCTTCATGAAGAATTCTAATTTTAGATGGATATTCTTTGGCCGCAGGATAAAAGTCATCTGATCTTTTTATTTCGACAGGTGTTGGAATTTTGTTCTTCTCGGCGATTATTTCCTCTATGTCTTTTCTTTCAACGAACAAGAGATTGCGATGAAGTATTTCTTTTATAACATCTTGAGGCTTATCAATTTTTTCTAAAAGTTCTTCTGCACCCTCACTAATGCGAACTCCTGCTGATAATAGTTTTTCTAGAGCCTCCCCCATAATTCTTCATATTAAAAATCGGGATAAAAGAATAAATAACATTGGATTGCCCTTGATTGCGAAATTCAATCTCTGAGAGAAACGTGCCGATTATTCTTCCTTTAATGACTCTAATTCTGACAGAATGGTCCATATCTGGGTTCGAGCATGGATGGGCATGTTTATGTCTTCGGAGATAGAATCAAGCAGATAAATAGCTGAGCTTGCTCGTATTTTTATATCCCCCTCTTCGGCTACTTTCTCTTTCGCATCTGAAACTGCTTTCCTGATATTCTTTGGAATAGATGTATCTTCTATCAACTCTTCCATCAGTCGGAGAATATAAGATATTTTCTCTGCTTGCATAGACGTCACCGATTGTGAAGAAGAGTTTGCTTATCATGCCTAAAGAAACATTAGATAAAAAAAGAATAAAAAGCCATAGGAGAGCTTGCAAATGATTGGGGTCGCTGAGATTTGAACTCAGACCGTCGGGTCCCGAACCCGAAAGCATACCAGGTTAGCACACGACCCCTTGTATTGTGCTTTATTATTGTTACGGGTATGTAGTAAATATTAAAACGTATTTTTGCTTAAAATGCATTGTGATTTCGATAATCCTTGACAGGGAAAACTACAAGCCGGGCATGGAGATAACCGCGCAGATACACATTAAACTGAAGAAGGAGATTAGGGCAAGAGGTATTTTTGCAACCCTCATATGCACAGAAAAAAGATTGGAAGAGGTAAGGAGAGTAATGGACAGCTATGACTACCTTCAAGAGCGTGATCTTGGAGTACAGAGAAGAACACATATAAAAACCGAAGTAAGAGAAATTTCAAGGATTTGTTATAGCAAAGACGTGAAATTAGCTGGGGAGGGCATATATAAAGAGGAAGAGTTTGTTGCTAAATTCTTAATTCCACGAGATGCAAAAACCACAAGCTATGAGTTCGGGCACGATAACGCGATTTATGTTTGGAGAATAAAAGTAAAGATAGATATCCCTTTTGCGTTAGACAAAAATGCTCAAAAAGAGGTAATGGTAGTCTAATGTAATTGGGATTAGAGTAAAAAATGAGGACGATTTTCTTGAAAAAAGAAGTAGAAGACAAGATTTCAAAGCTTATTTCTGAGGCAACTGGGATTTCATCACAAGACGCACTGCGCACACTAGAGACTCCAAAAAACAATTTTGGAGATGTTGCTTCAACTGTCTCCTTTCAGGTTGCAAAGCGATATGGGGGGAAAAAGCCAAGCGAAGTAGCCAAGGAAATTGAAGGAAACATTGGAAAGGATGAGTGGATTTTGAAAGTAGAAGCGGTTGGTCCTTACCTTAATTTTTTTCTTTCAGATGAGTTCTATTCTTATGCATGTGCAAGAGTCATCGAGATGGGAGAAAGGTTTGGGAAAGAAAGAAAGGATGGAGGAAAGATTCTGCTTGAATTTCCTTCCGTAAACCCAAACAAACCTTGGCACGTTGGACACTTACGAAACGCAATTCTGGGAGATTGTGTTGGAAGATTACTGGAGTTTGTTGGAAGAAAGGTAGAAAGACAAGATTATATAGATGACTTAGGATTGCAAGTTGCAGAAAGTCTGTGGGGGTATCTAAACCTTGAAAGAGAATCTGTAGGAAAGTTTGACCATTGGATTGGGAAACAGTATGTAGAAGTGGAAAAGCGAATGGATAGTGAAAAAGTGAAAGAGGAGGTTAGAGCTCTGCTAAAAAAAATGGAAACGGGGGACAAAGAAATATCTGCTTTGCATCAGGAAATGGTTGAGACGTGTGTTAGAGCTCAGTACGAAACTGCTATTGGTATGGGAGTATATCACGATGTGCTTATAAAAGAGTCAGATATTGTGAGTACTATATACAAGGAGGGGATTGAGCTACTACTAAAAAGCAAAAGCGTCGTATACGAACGCGAAGGGCAAAATGCAGGTTGCATTGTTGCACGCATACGGGGGGAAGAATTTGAGGGGATGAAAAATCCAGATGTGGTTCTTGTTAGAAGCGACGGAACGGCTACTTACACTGCAAAAGATGTCATTTTTCATCTGTGGAAGTTTGGAAAGCTAAAAGGTCGACTTAAATACAGAAAGTTTATTTCGCAACCTAACGGAAAGGACTGTTTTATTAGTGCGCAAGATGGAATTGAGATGGAATTTGGGAAAGCAGACCAGTGCATAAACGTAATAGGAATGGAACAGACATATCAGCAGAAGGTAGTTAAAGAAATTTTAAGGTCTTTGGGTTATGAGAAAGAAGCAGAGGCTTTGCGCCACTTGTCTTATGAACACGCTTATCTTCCCAGTGGAAGATTCTCAGGAAGAGAAGGAACGTGGATAGGATATACGGCAGACGAACTTATCGAAGAAGGGATAAGGAGGGCTCGAGAGAAAGTAGTTAGAAAGATGAGTGAGGAGGAGAAGGAGAAAGTGGCACGAGAAGTAGCTATCGGGGCTATTAGGTTTTCTTTAGTTTCAAAATCCCCTGAAAAAAAGATTGTCTTTGATTGGGATAAGGCTCTCTCACTGGAAGGAGATTCTGCACCGTATTTGCAGTACGCCTATGCAAGGATTTGTGGTATAATTAGCAAGGGAGGCGGACTTAAAACTGAAGTAAAAAGGAAGATTGCATATAGGTATACGCCTGAAGAGAAAAACCTTTTGAAAGTAATTTTGAAGTTTCCAGAAATACTGGAGGAAGCTGCAAGAGAACTTTGGCCTCATAGAATCTGCGAGTATGCCCTTGATATAGCCTCTGCGTTCAATAAATTTTATACGACTTCTCCAGTAATCAAAGCTACTGGTGATGAGAAGGAAGCCAGAATCAGAATATTGATTGCCTCACGAAACTGCATAAAGAATACACTTTCTTTATTGGGGATAGCGGCACTTGAGGAAATGTAGATTGATTTGGATTCTCTGTTTTTATTATCAGCTTTATAAATTATCGAGTTAAAAATCTACATTGTTACAATGGGCCCGTAGCTCAGGCTGGATAGAGCGGCAGCCTTCTAAGCTGTAGGCCGTGGGTTCAAATCCCATCGGGCCCGCTTGTTTGAAAAGACAAACAGAATGGATTTTATATTTTGTGCATGTGAATTTATTTTTATGAGAGAAGACGTGGTGTACCCCCTTCTTGCGCTCGTTATCATGGTAGTTATAGCAATAATGGCATACCACTTTTTAGAAGGGTGGGATTTCTTAACGTCAAGTCTCTATGCAACGGCGACTGTGACGACAATTGGGTATAGTGAAGTTAGCCCAAAAACGCTCTATGGAAAGGTATTCACAATAGTTTTTATGATAGGGGGAGTTGCCACAGGATTCTATGCTCTTATACGGCTGTCTCATTTCTCCAAAGAGACGTTTGAAAAAAGATTTAGAAAAATAGCAGAAAAGTTAGAAGATATGGATGAGAGAAAGCGCGTATAAAAATCCTCACTCCATTCTTTGAGTAGTAATAGATAAGTAGTAATAGATAGAAGAGAAAGCAATAGATGATAAAGTTGCAAATGAATGTTTTATCTAAAAGCTGCAAATTGGGCTTTACTTCCAAGCTCCTCTTCTATTCTTATTAGGCGGTTGTATTTAGCTGTTCTCTCTCCTCTTGCAGGCGCACCTGCTTTTATTTGGCCACTGGTTGTTCCGACTGCAAAATCGGAAATGAAAGTATCTTCGGTTTCGCCTGAGCGGTGGGAGACCATAATTTTCCAACCGGCCGATTTTGCGAGTTTGTAGGAATTGAGAGCTTCGGTCACAGTTCCTATCTGATTTATCTTTAAGAGAAGGGCGTTACAAGATTTTTTGTTTATAGCTGTTTGGATTCTGGAAGGATTGCTTACAAGTAAATCGTCTCCTACTATTTGAACCTTTTTAGTTGCTGTTATCTCTGCAAACGAGTCAAAGTCGTTTTCATGGAAGGGGTCTTCAAGACTGATTATAGGGTAGGTTCCAAGAAGCTGTGAATAGTATTCAAACATCATCTGGGTGCTTAGCTTTTTACCATCTATTAAATAAGTTCTTTTTGAATAGAATGAAGTTGCTGCAACATCTATTGCAATTTTGACTTGTTTTTGGTAGCCTGACTCATCTATGGAAAGTAGAAGTGTCTCTATGGCTTCGTTTGTTGTTTTCAATGGAGGAGCATAGCCACCTTCATCTCCTACGTTTTTTGCGCTTTTTCCATATTTCTTTTCCAATATCCTCCCAAGGCAATGATAAATCTCGCTTCCCATTCTTATTGCTTCGCGAAAGTTTTTTGCACGCACGGGGGCTATCATGAACTCCTGGATGGATAGCTCATTTCCAGCATGCATTCCTCCATTTAGGATATTCATAAAGGGAATAGGAAGAAGTCTTCCACCAAGATGTTTATATAGCGGCTCTCCTGCACATTGCGCACCGAGCCTTGCACACGCCATTGAAGTTGCAACGATTGCATTTGAACCGATAAATGATTTGTTTGGTGTGCCATCCAGTTTGATGAGTAGTCGATCTATTTCCGCCTGGTCCTCTGCGTTTTTACCTAAGAGGTTTTTTGCAATTATGGAGTTTACGTTTTTTACAGCTTTGTCAACCCCTTTGCCATTCCATCTTTTTCCTCCATCACGGATTTCGGCTGCTTCGTGTCTTCCTTTTGATGCACCTGAGGGGGCTACCCCCCTTCCCATAAGTGAACCTGAGAATACATCAACTTCTACAGTAGGATTTCCCCTTGAATCCAGAATCTGGCGGCCTATAACACGCGTTATTTTTGACATACTAACTAATCTAACAAAAATAAGAATAAAAAACAACTGGTATTCTGAGTAGGGTATACACGGCGTTTTAGAAAAGTGAGTAATGCATGTCTATGTTTACAAAGTTTACCTTCCTCAAAAACTCAACTTTAGATGCAACAGTTGTAAGGAAGTAATAACTAACGGCTATACCCCCTGCAAACACCAATCTTTCTAATATGACCCTTAGGATCCCCACCTCAACTAACCAGTAATAGGGTGTCGTATTGAATGTGTAAATCCAGATTGTTCCGCCAACTGCATGTGCGCTGAACGTTGCGCCAAGACTCCGCAAGAAAATATTGTTTGGGAGCAACATTGAAATGAGTGGGATGAACCAGAGAAGTGAAAACTGCCATGCTTCTGAGCCAACAGGATGTAGCACAAACAGCACTATGCAGACAAGGGGAACAATAGCGCCTACTTTTATCTTTCTTGAATACAGAGAAAAGTAGATAGTTGCAAATACCATGGGGAGAAAAAGCAAGGCGGATTGAAGTGTCAAAGCCTTTGAATTAAAAATAAATGAAAAGACTTCTGCAGCCAAAATAACCATCGAGCCGAGGCCAGGACCCAAGAAACCGCCTATAGTGGGACCAAAAAACTGGAAAAGTGTGAAAACTCTTTCTGACCCTACAACTTTAAAGACCGGGATATTGTCGGCAATGGCAACTAAAGCTACAAATGACAAAATAATACCTATGCTTTTTGGGTGCAGATACTTTCCAATCTCCACCATTATCTCAACCTCCAACTGTTTTTTTCTATAGCTTATATTTTTTATTTTTTATGATTTGGTCTATGTCATCCACTATGCCTTCATATTCACTCCTCTTTTCGCCCATATAATAACCCTGCATTCTCATTTTTGCCTGAAGTTTCGTAAACTGTGCTATTGTACCCATCAAAAGCACGTCTGTCTTTTCCTTTGCGCAATTTACAGTATACTGCGACACGGTTGCATCTCCTCCTTCAGCAATCATCTCCTGTTTTAGGATATTTGCTACTGCGTTGCGAACGTTGTGAAGTTTTATACACACAAAAACAGCTTTAGGAGCCATTATTTTTACACAGGCGTCCGAAACGTCTATTTCTTTTATTGCGTTGGCTGCTTCTTCTACAGTATTAAATTTAAGTTCCTTTGGGTTATACAAAAAACTCCCTTCCTAAAATAGGACAACAATAATAATAAATGTTGCGGGCAACCAAATACGGACTTATGCAAGTTATCATTGACGAAAAAAAGAAAAAAATCAAATTTTCAGGAACAATTGAACGACTTCTCAAAAAACTTAAGTTAGGGCGAGAAACTGTGGTTGTAAAAGTAAATGGGAAGCTTGCCCCAGAGAATATGAGATTAAAGGGGGAGGAAAAAGTAGAGATAATAAAAGTAGTATTTGGGGGTTGAATGAACAACGCTCTAAAGTGCCACAAGTGCGATAGGGAAGCCACCGCCTATCTTATATCTCTTAATATTAATCTTTGCAAAAACCATTTTACAGAATATTTTGAGAAAAAATTTTTTAGAACAATAAGAGAGTTCGAACTGATTAAAAAAGATGAAACGGTTGCGGTAGGCCTTTCCGGAGGTAAGGACAGCTCAGTTATGTTATATTGCCTCAAAAAGTTGCAAAATATCTTTCCGTTTAAATTGGTTGCAATCACCGTTGATGAAGGAATAAGGGGGTATAGGCCATCTTCGCTTATTCTTGCAAAAAAACTTTGCAGGAGACTTGGAATTCCACTTAAAATCGTTTCTTTTAGATCATATATAGGAAAGAGCCTGGATGAAATAGTCAAGAGAAGAAAGAGACAATCCTGCTCATTCTGTGGGGTTTTTAGAAGGTATCTGTTAAACAAAGCTGCAAAGGAAATAAGTGCAGATAAGCTTGCGATAGGACACAATTTAGATGATTTTGCTCAGACTGCGATTATGAACATAATACGAAATGAGCCTTCCAGACTTGCAAGGTTTGGCGTCAGAAGTGGAGTTTTTGAAGAGGGAGGCTTTGTAACAAGAATCAAGCCTCTTGCCAGATTGGGCGAAAAAGAGGTTGCTATTTATGCTCTTCTTCGTAAAATTCCACTACACATGAGGGAATGTCCATATGCCAGACATGCTCTCCGACAAAGAGTAAGAAAAATGATAAATGAGTTAGAGGAGAGGTACCCGGGTACCAAGCAACGAATATTTGCGAGCTTTCTTGATATCCAGAGTGCGTTGAAAAAAAAGTATGCTTTAAGAAAAAGCGCAATAAAACTCTGTAGATCTTGCGGCGAACCGAGTGGAGGAAGTATATGTATGAGTTGTAAAATGATTGAAAAAATCTGATGAAGTCTTATTTTTTATTTTATCTAGTCCTGCTTTCTGTCTACACAAAGTAATAATAGATTTAACCTGTATGTAATTAAATGTAATTAGAAGATCGGTCAGGACATGGAGCGAAGTTTCAAGGAGATTTAGATGGGATAGTTATGGCTGAATACGAAGAGACGGTGGTTGAAGAATTCAGACAGTTTTTTTCATCTGTCATGGAAAAGGAAATAAGTAATCTTGCACTGGTCTATCCGTCAGTTAGGAGTCTTGTTGTGTCGTATCCTCTCCTGGAGAAGTTTAATGCAGACCTTGCTGATGCGCTTATCCTAAAACCTGATGAAGTGATTGAAGCTGCTGAAGAAGGGATAAGACAGATGGGCGTTGGGATGCCGGGGATAGATTTTAAACCCCACGTTCGCTTCTGCGACCTGCCGGATAAAAACTTGCTGGTGCAGGATATAAGCTCAAAGCATATAGAACGACTTATCGCTGTAAAAGGGGTTGTGACAAAAAGAACAGAGGTTATGCATAAGGTTCAGATTGCAGTATATAGGTGCCGAAATTGTAATAAAGAGGAAAAAATCCCGATGCTCAAAAAAGCCGCACCTCCGCAAAAGTGCAAGGGTTGCGGTGGTAAGGAACTCCTCTTTCAGGAGGAAGAATCGTATTTCGTTGATATCCAAAAGGCTGAGATGCAGGACCTCTTAGAAAGAATTAGAGGAGGAGCGCCGGCTGCAAGAATAATGCTTTTTCTTGAAGACGACTATGTAAATTCAATAACTCCCGGCGACAACATTGAAGTTACCGGAATTATGAGAATAATGCCGCTTATTCCGAACCGAGGAAGAGGCGGAGGTCCAAAGGTCCAAACTTATAGTCGCTATCTTGATGTGATGCATATAAAAAAGATGCAGAAAGAGTTTGAAGAACTTGAAATCAATGAGGAGGATATTAAAAAAATAAAAGAACTTGCCGCAGACCCAAGGATTTATACTCGAATGGTGAAGTCTCTTGCTCCTTCAATATATGGGCACGAGGAAGTAAAGGAGGGAATATTATTACAGTTATTTGGAGGAACAAGAGACAAAAAGCTTGAAGGTACAGGCGGAGTTGTAAGAGATGACATGCATATCTTGTTGATAGGTGATCCTGGAGCTGCAAAAACAAGATTCTTATTGAACGTTACAGCACTTGCACCTAAAAGCATTTATGTATCTGGAAAGACGGCAACAGGAGTAGGTCTCACGGCTTCGGCTGAAAGAGATGAAATGGGGGAAGGGGGATGGACGCTTAAGGCAGGCGCTCTTGTCATTGCATCTGGAGGGATAGGTGCCATCGATGAATTTGACAAGATAGAAGAAAGCGAAAGAGCAATAATGCATGAAGTAATGGAAAGCCAAACAATAAGTATTGCAAAAGCAGGAATAGTAGCAAAATTCAGAGCAAAGACAGCTATTCTTGCGGCAGCAAACCCAAAAATGGGAAGATTCGACCCTGGCAAACCTCCTGGAGAACAGTTCGACATTCCAACAACGTTGCTATCAAGATTTGATTTGATTTTTCCAATAATAGATATAATGGACGAAGAAAAGGACACAAAGCTTGCTCAACATATATTAAAGATACACCGAAAAGCTGCAGAAAGAAGTGCATTGGAAGAAGGTGATGAAAAAGAGAGGGAAGGTGAGTTTAAGGAGGAGGTATCTGACCCTGACCAGATAAGCCAAGAACTTCTTAGAAAGTACATTTCTTATGCAAGAAAGGAAATAAGACCCGTGCTTACTCCTGAAGCTGAGAATAGACTGCAAGACTATTATGTCCAACTTCGCAGTCAGGCAAAAAGAAGTGGGGGGGGTGTTCCGATTACTCCCAGGCAGATAGAAGGACTTATTAGGATGAGTGAGGCTTCTGCAAAGATAAGATTATCTGAAAAGGTTGAGTTGCAGGACGCTGAGAGGGCGATTAGGCTTATGGATTGGATTTTGCATAAGGTTTATACTGACAGAGAAACTGGTAGGATAGACATAGATATAGTAACCACCGGGATTCCAAAATCAAAAAGAGATAAAATAGAAACCATAA
Organism: Candidatus Anstonellales archaeon; assembly: GCA_038869735.1. Classification (NCBI taxonomy): domain Archaea; kingdom Nanobdellati; phylum Microcaldota; class Candidatus Micrarchaeia; order Candidatus Anstonellales; species Candidatus Anstonellales archaeon. The sequence goes on from JAWCQO010000008.1 coordinate 22,010, forward strand.
TCGGAATTATAAGGGAATTGCAAAGAGAGTATGATTCAGTTGAGATAGCAAAAGTGGTTGAGCGGGCAAAGGAATATAAGGATATTGACGAAGTTTTTGTAAGAAGAACGATAGAGGAACTGATTGACAGAGGTGAACTATACAGAAGAGAACCTGGTTTTGTGCGTCTGGTCAATCCTTAAAAAGAAAGAATCCAAAGTTTTATCTATGAGTAAAGTGACATTTTCAATAATTTTGATGTTTGCTCTTGCACAGGTTATAGGGATTTTTACAGGAATAGGTCTTATAGGGCTGGCACGTGTAGAACCTCAACTGATGGAGTTTAATATTTCTCCAACAGAAGATGTAAACAGTATAAGCAATGCTTTTTTTATTTTTATTTATATGATGGTGGGAGCGGCTGCATTATTCGTTGTGTTAAAGGTTTATAAAGGAATTATTTTATTTAACATTATTAATTTTTTAGTTGTCTTCTTGGGTTCAAATGTAGTCTTTTTAGTAATGTTTAATCATTTTGATATTCCGTTTAACTTGAGCATCTTATATTCTATTTTAGTTTCGCTGTTATTAGCTGGATTAAATATTTTGCGGTCAGAAATAAACAACTTTGCTGCCATAATATCAAGCAGTGGTGTGGGGGCACTTTTTGGATTTTCGATTGGTTTTTATCCTGCAATTGTCCTCGTGGTTCTTCTTGCCATTTATGATTATTGGGCAGTCTTCAAAACTAAGCATATGATAAAATTTGCAACTGAATTTGGGAAGAGAAAACTTCCGTTTTTTGTATCCTCAAAAGAAACAAGGAGGATCAAGGAAAAATTAGAAAGCAGCAAAGGCGTTGTAGAGGTTGAGAAGGAAGTTGAGGGAGGAAGCATTTCACTTGGAACGGGAGATATAGCTATACCCGTAATGTTGGCTGTTTCTAGTTATGACGCATTTGGGTTTGAAGGAGTGATAGCAGTTTTTATTGGATGTGTTTTTGGACTGAGTGCAATTGTGAGTATGGTATATAAAAATAGAATCTTTTTACCTGCGATACCTCCAATTTGCTTGGGAGGATTACTTTCTTTATTAGTCTTGGAAATTGTGAGGTCAGTCATACTTTTTTAAATAGAAACGAAGTAAAAAGTATGAAACGTCAAAATCAGTGGTAGCTATGAAGAATTATGAAAAGTTGCTTGATAATGCTTATGCTGGGATTCCGGCACGCTCCCGTGAAGAGAGCCGGTTTGAGATACCAGTTCTAGAGGTTTTTTTTCAAGGGACTAAGACTATTGTAAAAAATTTTGACGATGCAGTGGATAAGATTAGGCGAGAAAGGCGGGAGATAATAAAATACCTGACAAAAGAACTTGCACTTCCAGTAACGTATGAAAATGGAAGGATGGTTTTTAGTGGGAAGGTAAATGAGCGTCTTTTGAATGAAAAATTCTCAGATTATGTAAACAAAAACGTGATTTGCAAAGAATGCAAAAGGCCAGATACCACTATAATTGAGGAACATGGCATAAAGATGCTTAAATGTGAAGCGTGTGGAGCTAAATGCTCACTTAGATAAGGAGGGTAAAAATGGAAGAACAGGAATCGATAGGACGCGTGAGGCTTGCAAAGGAAGACGAAATTTATGGGGTTATAGTATCAAACGTAGGCTCCTCTCATCTTATTGTGCAATGCAAGGATGGGCGTGAGCGTATGTGTAGGATTCCGGGAAAGATAAAAAGAGATATATGGGTTAAGGAAGGGGATGTAGTTTTAGTAAAACCATGGCAGCTTGAATCAGACAAAAAATGCGACTTGGTTTGGAGGTACAATCGACTACAAGCTGAGTGGCTAAGGAAGAAAGGAATTATTTAAGCACTTCTTTTAGATATTATATATATGGCACTTCTACTTTCAAAGAAAAAGCGTCCTAAGAAAGAGGAGAAGCAAATTAAGAAAGAGAATAAGATAGAAGGGGAGGTGTTTGATAGAAACACGTTAATTTGCTTAAGCTCGCTTATAGGGAGAGGGGTTATAGAATCTGTTGAAGGAGTTATTTGCCGCGGAAAGGAAGCAAATATTTTTCTTGCAAAGAAAGGAGAAGAATTTTTTGCTGTGAAGATATTTAGAATTGAGACTAGAACTTTTTGGCGCCTTTTACCTTATGTAAATGGAGACCCGCGCTTTGAAGGAGCGCTCAAAAAAAGAAGAGCGCTTGCTTTTGTCCTTGCAAGAAAGGAATTTTCAAATCTAAAAGTAGCATGGGAGGCTAATGTGCGATGCCCAAAGCCTATAAAGTTTCTACGCAACATTTTAATCTCAACGTTTTTGGGAGAGAACGGAATCAGATATCCAAGATTAGCAGAGGCTGGAAGTGAAAATCCAGAAACAGACCTTAATAGAATTTTGGAGGAGATTAAGAGGCTCTATTCTGCAGGACTGGTGCATTCTGACATTTCAGAGTATAATGTGGTTATGTGTTCTGATGGCCCATATCTGATAGATTTTGCGCAGGCAGTTTCAATAAAGCACCCGCGAGCAAATGAATTTTTAGAAAGGGACGTATCAAATATTATAAGATATTTTGAAAAAAAGTATGGAATAAGGAGAAACAAAGAAGCAGAAATTGCAAAAATCATATCGGTATAGATTTTTGTTTTGATATCTCTTTAATAGCCCCTTAGTTTAATTATTGCTTTGGCGATATCCCCATCTGATTCTTTGAGTGCTATTCTTGCTTGTTCCTCTGAGACCCCTACTGCCTGGATAACTAGCTTAATGTCCTCTGATGAGGGCTCTTGCTCTTGCAGTTTTTCCTCTCCCGAAATTTGATAGGTAGAGCCTGATAAGCCGGGCAGTGTTATTTTTATTATTTTAGGATTTTCTAGGAGTATATTTTGCTCTTCTGTCTCTATCAGTACCTTTTTTGCATGCAATTCTTGACTTTTTATTCCCATTTGCTGCAGCATTTTTTTCATTTGAAATGGGTCTAGGCCTGGCAACATAACAGAGAACAACACCCTTTATGAAAAGGTTTCTTCAACCTCACTTTTTCTTATTTCTATTCTCTTAATTGGACCAAATAATTTTATTGGCGGATAAAGTCTCTTTTGGAGTCTACTGAAAAGTAGTTCCTGCATAAGAGTAGAGAAGTCAGAGTGTGAAGCTATATCTAAAAGCTGTTTTTTTGTTTCGTGTCTTATGATGGTTTTGACTCTGCTCGATACTTTAGCCCCAGTAACAATCAAGTACTTTAGACGAACTTTTTGATTATCTTGAGTAGTAACGTCAACTACGCCTGTGATTAGAGATTTGCGTCGACGGATGATTGTTTTTATGTATGCAGGTATGAGCTCATGGCCTATGAGTTTAGTGTGGGTGGTTTTTCCTTTTACATCATATATTCTTAGGTCGACTCGGGTGTAGACGCTTGTGGGAGCTGACCCTCCACTAAGTTCGTCTAAACTAACACGAATTACTCGATTCTTGAGATTTTCCTCATTTCCAGATACTACCTTTCCTATTTCTTTTTGTTCAAAGGGAGGGGGGGCTATTACTGAATACCAACTTTTTGTCTTCCATGTGTCAACGCCTCTTGACTTTTTCACTGGATTTTTGCTAACCATCTGTTAAGACACCTCTTAGAAGCTTATCTTACAAGCAGTGAAGCGGTTTTTGGGTCATATGTCCAGTCAAACGGCAAACGTTTCGTAGAGCGATAGTATTTTACGAGTCGCCTTATTTTTGATTCAATGTGTCTGAGTTTTGTTCGGTTGTGTATGTCTGATTTATTTTGTTCAAGATGTTTTCTCATTCTTACTGCGCGCTTTATGAGATAAACAAGATCTTCAGGATAATCTATTTTTATCCCTCTCTCTTCCATTATCTTTGTTATTGACTTCCCACAGAGGTTTTTTACTGATGGGACACCGTAGGTATCACGTAAAAGCATTCCGATTGCGGTTGCACCCATTCCACTCCTTCCAAACTTTTCTATCATATCCTCCACTTCGTATGCTGAATATTCGACCCATTCTGGACTTATGCGAGTTGATGGCTTTTTTGAGCCAGATTTGCCTCGTTTTCGCGTATGCATTCTTGCCATATCAAAACCCAAACCTCTTTTTTAAGAAAATTGCCAACTTTTCAAGTGCAAGCCTCCGGTGTGAAATAACATCTTTGAGATTTTTATCCTCTCCAAATGTACTTTTCTTTCCCTTTGGAATGAATATTGGGTCGTAACCAAATCCTTCTGATCCAGAAATGCGTTTGGCAATATTACCGACGCATTTTCCTGAGAAGATTTTTATTATGTCTTTATCGGCATATCCTATGCATGAAACAAATTCTGCACTCCTATCTTTTTTATTTTCCAAAAGCTTGAGTATGCCGTCCAGCCCAATTTTTCTGTAAACATAGGCTGAATAGGCTCCAGGAAATCCCTCCAACGACTTTATAAATATACCGCTATCTTCAACAAAAAGCGGTTTTCTGTATTTTTCATATGCATAACGGGCTGCTTCTTTTGCAACTACTGCACAATCTTCTGCTCTTACTTCTTGGATTAAATCATGCTTGTGGGCTATATTTATTCCACGTTCTTTTAAAATCTTTTTGGCTTCTATAAACTTTCCTGCGTTTGAGGTTACAAAGAGGATGTTCATTTTATTTCAACTCGCAATTCGTTGCCGGTTTTTATTTCTACCTTTCGTGCCTTAGATGTTCCTTTTATCTCGTCTAAGATACAACTAAGGTCATGAGGGCTTGATATTGTTATTTGGTTTAACTCCGCGTTGAGGGCGAGGCCGTGAGCGGATTTATATTGGCGTATTTGAGAAATGATGGTATTTAGTTCGGTACATATCTGCTCTGCTTTCTCATCGTGTATTCCCATTTTGGTGGGCCAGGAGGAAAGATGGACGCTTTCCTTTTCATCATTCTTAAAAATTTGGTAAATTTCTTCAGAAAGGTGTGGGGCAAAGGGAGCAAGCAATTTAGTGCAGCAGAGAAGAATATGCCAAAGGCTGTATTGGGCTGATTTTTTTGATTTTTCCCCATAAACTGAAGGCTGGTAGATGCGATGTTTCACGTACTCCAGATAATAGTCACAAAAATCATGCCAAAAGAAAGAGTGTATTCGAGAAATAGCAGAATGGTATTCAAAGTTTTCAAAATCCTGAGTAACCGTCTCTATCAGCCTATCAAGCCTTGAGAGAATCCACTTGTCTACGCAGCGCAGGTTAGCTTTATCAGTATCTGAATAGATGTAATCGGAATTGGCTTTCTGGACCATCCTTGCAGCATTCCAGAATTTTATTATAAAGCTTTTTGCGAACTTCAAATCTTGATATGAAAAGGGGCGATCAGTAGCTTTTGCTCCGCTCATTGCTGCCCATTGGCGAACAGAATCAGCATAGTATTCGGCTATTAGTTTGTCTGGAGGAATAACATTTCCAAGTGATTTGCTCATTTTCTTGCCATCTGGGGCAAGGACGTTCCCATTCAAAAGCAACTCTTTAAAAGGTGGTGTCCCTGTTAGTTCAGAGCATCTATATATCGTATAATATGCCCATGTGCGGATTATCTCAACTCCCTGTGGGCGGAGGGATATAGGGTAGATTCTTTTGAAGAATTTTTCATCTTCTTCCCATTTTGATATTATTAGGGGAGTTATGCTGGAATCAATCCAACAGTCGCATGTTGAAGTTTCTGGGGTGAGAGGGGAGGAACATTTTGGACACCGGCGAACTGGGTCTGTAGGAGGATTTACGGGTAGTTCTTTTTCGCTTGCAGTAAAGATTTCATTGCAGGTAGTGCAGAGCCAAAATGGGAGGGGAGTTCCGAAGACTCGCTGACGAGAGATAACCCAATCCCATTCAACGAAATTTGCCCAGTCCTCAAGGTATCGTATTGTAAATGATGGGGTCCATTTCATTTTTTTGGCAGCGGAAATTATTTTCTCGCGCTTGTCTTTTATTTTAGCAAACCATTGCTGGGATTGGATGAGCTCTACCAGCGATTTACACCTATCGTGGATTTTTGGATGTTGGATTATTTTCTCTTTCTTTACAATTTTTCCTTCATTTTCTAATTTTTCAACAATTTTTATTCTTGCCTCTTCGCATTTTAGTCCAGAATACTCTCCCGCATTTATGAGTCGTCCAAATCTGTCAATGGCATCTATGACAGGTAGTTTGTAGCGATACATCCAGACAACATCTTGTTTATCTCCAAATGTGCAAACCATGACAAGGCCGCTTCCGAACTCAAAATCAACTTCTTCATCAGAATATATTGGAATCTCCTTTCCAAGTGGAGTTATTGCTTTCTTTCCTTTAAGGCTTTTGGAATATCTTTCGTCAGATGGATGGTAAAGCACTGCTACGCACGCATGCAAGAGTTCGGGACGCGTCGTAGCGATGAGGATATCTTTTCCTTCACAATCGAATTTTAGGTAATACAATTCTCCGCTAAGCTCAATTTCTTCGGTATCTGTCTTCGCTATTGCGCTTTGGCACTTTGGACACCAAAAAACAGGGTGTGTTGCACGGTATATCTCTCCTTGTGAATACATTTTCAATATGGAAAGTTGGACTTTCTTCCAATATTCCGGCGACATTGTTTTGTATTCGTATCTCCAGTCTGGTGATAAACCTAAAGAGATCATTTGAGACTTCATTTTTTTTATGCATTCCTCAGTCCAGGAGATGCAGAGTTTTCTGAATTCTTCCGGATTCCTTTTCCCATATTTCTTTTCAACTATTGATTCTGTAGGAAAACCTTGGCAGTCCCATCCTTGGGGATAATAAACATTAAATCCACGCATCCGTTTGTATCTTGCTGCAAAATCAAAATAACAGTAGGAGAGAACATGACCCATATGAAGTTCACCACTTGTAAATGGAGGTGGAGTGTCAATTGAGTAGATCTCTTTTGATGAATCTGATGAATCAAAGATATAGATACCGTTTTTTTCCCAAAACTCCTGCCATTTTTTTTCTATTTCGAGAGAATAATCTTTTGATGAATCCCATTTAGTCATTGAAATCACTAAGTCTCTTCGTGGACTTTGGCTTGCTTTCACTTTTGAATAGGTCACCATCCAACTCGTATTTTCCTCCATCTTTTGCAGCAATTGTTTTTACACCTGTGGCATCAGTTATCTTCTGAGCTTCCAACCAAGCTGGATTTTTGAAAAATTTCATTCCAAGATGAGTCAGTATACATAAATTAGGCTTTGCAACTTTTAAAATTTCTATCGTATCCTCACTAGAAAGATGGTCTGGAATCCCGGACCCCTTGGGCTTAAGATTATTTATTACAAGGCAATCGCACTCTTTAAAGAGAAGGCCTAGGTCGGAGAAGTATTCTGTATCCGAAATATAGCCAAGCGTTTCACCTTCATGATGTAGTTTGAAGCCGAAATTTGAAGGTTCATCGTGCCTGAGGCCTATTATTTCCATCATAAAGGATTTTGAGTTCATTTTTTCTTCTATTTTTGTTCCGTTGGTGGCTACTATTCTTTTTAATGGGAGGTTCTGATGATAAAGCGAAAGAGCCTTGTCTCCTTTTTCGTCTCCCTCCAGAGCATTCTTGCTTCCTATTAATATCCCTCTTTTCTTTAGACCGTAATAGGTCATTGCTTCACATAAAACAGCTGCATCCGAACAGTGGTCTATGTGATTATGAGTAACAACAATAACGTCTGTTTTTAGAGGATTTTCTTTTAAGCGGACCATGTTTGAGAGTGCTCCCGGTCCTGGGTCTATGTGAAATACAAGGCTACCTTTTATTAAGAAACCTCCAGTGCCGCGCCACTGCTTTATTAGATTCACCCTCCCCCCGCCAGTTCCAATAAAAACAAGTTTCATAAGCATAATTAGCAAGTTAAGTGTTTTATAGATGTATGCGGGATTTTGAATAGTTTGGAGTAAGAAAGATTTTTATTGTGGTCAAAAGAAAAACAACGACTATGCGAGTTCTTATAACTGCAGCTTTACCTTATGCCAATGGTCCAATTCATTTAGGACATATTAGAAGTACATATCTCCCTGCCGATATTTACGCGCGATTCAACCGGCTAATCGGAAACGACACGCTTTATATATGCGCCATGGATGAGCACGGCACACCAATTGTAGTGGCTGCAGAAAAAGAAGGAAAAAATCCAAAGGAGTTTGTGGATTATTATTATAAAAAAGATAAAGAAGAGTTTAGCAAACTTGGTTTTTCTTTTGACATATTCCATCGAACTAGCAGCGAAGAGAATAGGGAGTTTACACAGATGTTTTTTGAGAAGCTTAAGGAGAACGGTTATATATACGAAAAAGAGGTCTCTTCTCCATATTGTGAGAGATGTAGGAGATACCTGCCTGATAGATTTGTAATAGGAACTTGTCCCAGCTGTAGTGCAGATGAGCAATATTCTGATTATTGCGAGGTATGCGGAAAGGCATTGCAGGGTGGGGAGATAATAAATCCTCGATGCATAGTCTGTAAGGAGAAACCTGTTGGAAGGGTGGCTAATCACTATTTTTTTAGTCTATCTTCATTTTCCGATAAGCTTGAAAAGTGGTTAGCTGAGAATACCAACTTGCAGAAAGAAGTTGTAAATTATTTATTGGGTTGGATTGAGAAGGGCCTATCGGATTGGGATATAACTAGAGATTTGGAATGGGGAGTGCCTATTCCAGGAAAAGATAACTGCGTCTTTTATGTTTGGTTTGATGCTCCGATTGGATATGTCTCAAGCACTAAGGCATGCACCAACGAATGGGAAAAATACTGGAAGGAAGAAGGATCGGAGATAGTACACTTTATAGGAAAGGACATAGCTTATCATCATTTTCTCTTTTGGGTAGCAATGTTGATGGGAATAAATGATGGATTCAGGCTACCGGACAAGATTCCCGTAAGAGGTTATCTTAATCTGGAAGGAAAGAAATTCTCAAAAAGCAAGGGATGGTTCGTTTCTCTTGGATGCTATTTGGAAAATTTTGAACCGGATTATCTTAGATATTATGAAACTGCAATTACCCCTCATTCTGTTGTAGATGCTGACTTTGTTTGGAAAGAGTTTCAATCGAAGATAAATAATGAACTTGTTGCCTCTTTGGGAAATTTCGTGCATCGAACTTTGTCATTGATCAAGAAATTGAATGGATGTGAAGTTCCGCAACCAATTGACCTTGATGAGAAAGATAAGGATATGCTAATGAAAATAACTAAAGCAAAGGAAAACATCAGAAAACTTATTTCTGAATTCAACTTTAAGGAGGGCCAGGAAATGATGATGGCACTCTCTGATAATTTTAACCGTTATCTCTCTGAAAGAGAACCGTGGAAAGATAGGGATGAGAGAAGAAGAAAAAATTGTCTTTATGTATGCATGCGTGGAATTTCTGCTCTTGCAATACTTATGCAACCCTTTCTGCCTTTTTCTTCTCAAAAGCTTTGCCAAATGTGCGGAATTGAAAAAAAAGAGGTTAGATGGGAAAACATTGATGCTGAGCTAATAAAACCTCATACGAGAATAGAGAATTTTGAACCGCTATTCAAAAAAATAGAAGATGAAAAAATAAAAAAAATGGAGAGCATGCTCTATGGCGGTGGGGAGGGCGCTGATTAGTGGTTGGTTCTGATTAAATAGTAGATTATATTTTTGGAAGATATGTATTTAGTTCCCAAGGCGTGACTTCAAGCCTATAATCGTTCCACTGCTGCTTTTGAGCTTCAAGGAGCTTTTCAAAGATGTGGTCTCCAAGTGTCTTTTTTACAAGAGTGCTCTTTTCCATCTCCATTATTGCTTCACCGAGGCTTCCAGGAAGGGTATGGACGTATAACTTTTTGAGCTTCTCATCATCAAAGTGATAGAGATTCTCTTCAACCGGTTGTGGGGGGGTCATTTTCTTCTCCATCCCATCCAATCCTGCATTAAGCATGCAAGCAAAAGCAAGATAGGGATTGGCAGAAGGATCCGGATATCTAAGTTCACAACGAGCAGAAGATGTCTTTCCGGCAGCGTATTTGGGTATTCTGATGAGTGCCGACCTATTAGTTTTTGCCCAACAGATGTAAACTGGAGCTTCATAACCCGGTACTAAGCGTTTATATGAATTCACTGTTGGAGCAACTACGCCACACATCTCTCTTGCATGATGAAGCTGGCCGGCAACAAAGAAAAGAGCTTCTTCTGATAGGTCATATACTTTATCCCCAAAAAAAGCATTTTTTCCGTTTTTCCATAGAGATTGGTGAGTATGCATTCCTGAACCATTTATGCGGGCGATAGGTTTTGGCATAAAGGAAGCATGAAGGCCGTTCATCTTTGCCACTGTTTTTATTACTGTTTTGAAAGTGCAGACGCTGTCAGCTATATAGAGTGCATCTCCATATTTGAAGTCTATTTCATGCTGGCCAGGTGCTACTTCGTGGTGGAGAGCCTCAACCTCAAGTCCCATTCCCTCCAAGAAAGGCATGGCCTGTCTCCTTATCGTCGCTGCCATGTCATATGGGGCCAGGTCAAAATACCCTGCTGAATCGTGAGGCTTTGGATAAGCGTCACAATTGTTGTTATGAAACAAAAAGAATTCAAGTTCAGGGCCTATTTTGTAGTCATAACCCATCTCCTTTGCGCGTGCCAATGCTTTTTTTAGAGCATAACGCGGATCTCCATCAAAAGGTTTGTTTTCAGTTGTATAAACGTCACAGATGATACGTGCAACCTCTGGAGACCAAGGCAGAATAGCGAAGGTAGATGGATCTGGTTTTAGTAGCATATCTGATTCATAGATACGGACAAATCCTTCTATAGAGGAACCATCAAACCAGACCCCTTCAGAAAACGCGGCATCAAGGAGACGGGCGTTTATTTCTACGTTCTTGACGATTCCGAATATATCAACAAACTGCATCTGAATAAATTTTACTCCCTTTTTTGAAACTTCTTCTAAGATTTCCTCTGCACCTCTTTCTCTAGTCATCTAGCACAGCACCTCCACACAGTTTTTTTGATTTGGGTTTTTATTGAACCATAATTTATATTTTTTGTAAAAAAAATGAAATAAAAGATAAGATTTTTATAAAAAACGAAACAAATATACAAAGAAATAAGTTAAAAAAGCTCATAATCGAACATTTGAACCGGTGTCAAGGAGTGTCAGGGAGGCAGAGTCTATGAAGCTTAGCAAAAATGAACAAAAGATATTGGAGGTAATTGCAAAAGATGCTTCATTGTCGTATCGGCAGATAGCAAAAAGATGCAAAGTCTCTCCTTCAACGGTACTAAAAAACGTTGAGCGACTCAAAGAAATGGGCATAATAAAGAGGCAGATTTCTATCGTTGACTTTGAAAAACTGGGCTATGATGTCTACGTCATAATTCAGCTTAGAGTTGCTAAAGGAAAGTTGTTTGAGGTTGAAGAAAAAATTGCTTCTGACTCACGAGTTTTTGGGGTGTATGACCAGACCGGTCAGTTTGATGCCACGGTCCTTGCAAGGTTCAAGAATAGAAAGGAACTTGATGAATTCTTAAAGAAGATTCAGACTTATCCCTTTATAGAAGATACTGAGACTTCACTAATTTTGAATGTGGTTAAAGAGAATCCAATTAGCATATTTGACTAAACTTTTAAAATATGGCAGAGAATAAAAAATGGGAGGGTGATTAATATGCAGATAGGTGAAGCTGTAAGATTGTCAAGGATTGTACGCAGAAACAGAGTTCTTTTACTTGCAATGGATCAAGGGATGGAACATGGCCCTTCTGACTTCAACGAAAAAAATATTGATCCCTATTATGTGCTTGATATTGCAAGAAAAGGAGGGTTTACGGGAGTAGTTTTGCAAAAGGGGGTAGCAAAGCATTATTTTGAAAGCTACGCAGGCGAAGTACCCCTCGTTCTTAAATTAAACGGGAGGACTAATATAGTCCCAAAAGATGAAGTTTATTCTCCTCCTGTTGCAACTGTAAAAGATGCTGTTAACTTTGGGGCAGATGCGATAGGATATACTATATATGTAGGTTCACCAAACGAATCCAGAATGTTTACAGAATTCGCTCAAATAGAGAAGGAAGCAAGAGAGTACGGAATGCCGACGATAATATGGGCTTATCCAAGAGGTAAATTTGTTCCAAACGAAAAGGATCCAGGAGTAGTTGCATACGCAGCGAGGGTTGCGCTTGAACTGGGAGCAAACGTAGTAAAGGTAAACTATACCGGTTCCACAGAGTCATTTAAAAGAGTAGTTCAGGCGGCTCAAAAAACACTCGTGATTTCGGCTGGTGGTAGTAAACAAAGTGATGAGGAGTTCCTCGAAAAGGCCAGGGAAGTTATGAATGCAGGTGCAGCTGGCTTCGCAGTTGGAAGGAATGTCTGGCAAAATGAAAATCCGATGAAAATTACGGAAGCATTAAAGAAGATAGTCTTTGGAGATTAGCAGTTAGGTGGAATTGGGGGAGACAAATGCTTCAGATAAGTCTCAAGGAGCACTTAGAAGGTCTTAGAGACAGTAAGCTTGCAGAATTGATTTATGCGTTTTCTCAGCTATCAATAGATATTCGCCAAGAGCTCCCTGAGAAATTGAAGGGAGAAACACTTAACAGGAACAAGTATGGAGAAATTAAAAAGGAGTTAGATGAATGGACGAATAAATTTTTGATTGAGCAACTTGGGAGCACGGGATTAGTAAATAAAATTTATTCTGAAGAGCTTGAGGAGGCAGTCGCTCTAGACTACCAAGCTCCGTTTTTCGTATCGATTGACCCATTAGACGGATCATCAAATATAGAATCCAATAACCCTTTTGGGACAATTTTGGGAGTTTACAAAAACGATCTTCCTACTATTGGAACAAAGATAGTGGGTGCTGCATATATTTTATATGGTCCAATAACTACACTGGTGTATAGGACCGAAGACGCGACTCATGAGTTTGTTAAACAGAGAAAAGGTAAATCCGAATATTTTTTGGTAAATGAAGGTTTAAGACTTCCAGAACCTGGAAAGGTGTTTGGGATTGGTGGAGACCCTTTGGAGTGGGATAAGCGATTCTTAAAATTTGCAAAGAATCTTTTTAGAAGACACAAGTTAAAGGTTAGATACTGTGGGGCATTCGTTGGTGACTTTTCTCAGATACTTCATCACGGAGGATTCTTTGCTTATCCAGCTTCACTAAAAAATCCTTCTGGAAAACTACGGCTTTTTTTTGAGGTACAGCCAATGAGCTATTTGATTGAAGGAGCTGGTGGGGCAGCATCAAATGGGCGTGAGAGGATACTTGAAATAGAATCCATGTCTGTAGATGCAACTGTTCCTGTTTTTATGGGTAACCGATATCTCGTATCAGAACTTGAGGAAGTATTAAATGAACCTGAACAAGTTTGAAATAAGAAGGCAAGAAGCTGTAGAGGGAAAATCGTATTCAGCTGTACTTGTTTTTTCTGGGGATTTCAAACAGTGGTGCGAGGATTTTTTTTATTTGACTGGAAAGCGAATTGACGGTTCGATACTTATTTTAAGGAAAGGAAAACCGAGTATTTTGCTTACTTCGCGAATGAATGTCGCAGAAGGAAAAAAGGCAGGGATGAAAACACTCATTTATGATAAAAAAAATCCTCTGGAAAGAGTTGGACGGTATCTAAAAGGGATAAAGAATATCGGCATAAATTACTCGTTTGTATCATATGCCCAGTATAGGAAGATTAGATTAAAACTGAGAAAAAAGAAAATTTTGGATTGCGGGAGAAACATTCTTTTGCAGAGGATGATAAAAGATAGGGAAGAGATCCAAAAAATACGCAAAGCACAGAGGATTACGAGGGATATAATTAACTGGGTGGGTAGGTTAATATACAGCGGGATGAGAGAGGACGAAGTAAAACAACGAATTCTGAAAAGGACAATTGAATTTGGGTGTACGCCTGCATTTTTGCCAATAGTCGCTTCTGGAACTTCTAGCGCAAGTCCTCATTATAGTGGTGGAAAAAAAAGGCTTTCAGGAGTAGTTCTTATAGATTATGGAGTAAGATATGAGGGATATTGTGGGGATATGACGCGATGCTTTTTTTTAGATGAATGCAAAAAAGAAAGGGAGGTTTATTCGAAGCTTCAGAAAATATCTAATGAAGTCATAGTGAATATAAAAGAAGGGATGGAGGTCAGAAAACTGGATTTATTACACACCAAACTCATGAAAAAATATAATTTACCGGAACCTATACATTTACTTGGTCATGGTATAGGATTGGACGTCCATGAACTTCCGTCAATTCATGTGAGAGCAAAGGAGAAGATATATGCAGGTGAGGTTTTCACTATTGAACCCGGGGCTTATTTTCCTGGAAAGTTTGGAGTAAGGTATGAGGATGTTATTTACTTTGATGGAAAAAAAGCTAATGTATTGTGATTGCTTGTTCTCTTTTTTGTTTTAGTTTGTGTGTTCTTATTTTAATAAATATTCCCAGCTCTTTATTTGCATCTCTCTTCTTGACTTGAATCCAAGTTCAGAGTAGCAGTCGAGAAGGTAGGGATGGGGGTTAAAGTGTGGAACAGAGATTAGATAGTTTTCGAGGTCGTTAAGAAGTGGGTATACCTTTTTTTCGTAAACTTCCTTTACTTTTGTACTTAAACCTCCCTTTTTATTTATTATTGCGTGTGAGATGTCTTTGTGCACAAATGCAAATGAAACTGTCCTTTCCTCCTCTTCTTTTGTGATTATATTTTTTAGTATTTTTTTGCAATTTGCAGAGATAGTAAGAGAGGTTTGGGTCTTTGTTATATTAAACTCTGACGGAGAGAATTTTATAAGAAAATATGATTGGAAGTGTTCCTTCCCTTCTTTTGTTTCAACAAATTTTGAAAGTAGGATTAGATTACCTTCATAAATGGAAAGTGCTCGTGTGGAATCGCCAGCAAACCTGATTGGTTGCTTTTGTCCATCAACATACATTGGCTGGAAGTAATTTGAAGAGGAGGTGTAAGGTGCACGGGGTTCGAAAAGAGGGTAAGAGACCTTTATTGGAAAGGGGAGATTTGAGCAAATGTCTTTTGAGAAGGAAGGATCAGCATTTGAGAGGTTAGTTGTAATCTCCATCCGCTCAATATCCCTTAAAAAATACCCATTGATTTTGGTTATGTATGAGTTCGGGAGATTATCAAAGCCCAGACAAATCCCCTTTTCCATTCTTTTACATTATTCATGAAATTCAATTTCATTGATGTTGTTAAAAAACGATTTAATAACTGATTTAAGAACTTCCTTTTTTTGACTATAAACGTTTTGAGAAGGAGGATTTTTTACTTTTATTACGACTTTTTGCTCTTCTTCTTTGACATCTGCATCTATGCCAATGTCTTTTGCAAGTGCTTCTATTTTTTCTTTATCTGTGGTTAATATTTTTTCTAACTTTAAGTGATAAGTTAAGTGCTCTCCTGCAAGTGGATGATTGAAATCTGCCATAACACGACCAGAGTTTACGGATCTTATCTTTGCAAAAAGACCATTGATAGATACAGCTTTACCTGGGGTAGGGGTTATGTTTTCTTTGATGAATGTAGATTGCGGGACTATTCGAATGAGGGAGGGGTCTCGTTCGCCGAACCCTTCTCTTGGAGAGACAGAAACTTCTACTTCTTCTCCTTCATTTAAAGTTCCGAGAGCCTTTTCAAGCTTCGGTATCATTTGACCTGTGTTTAAGATTATCAGTTTATTTTTTGCCTCTTCAAAGGTTGTATTGGTGTCAGATATCTTGCCAAGATACGAAACAAGTAAGAATGCTTTTTCTTCCAATTCACTCACCCATTCACTAATACTTTAAATAGTTAAGATATATAGATATTTGAAATTGTTATTGGTTGGTTTTATGGATAAAAACAGCCTAATAAAGCTTTTTGTTATTGCGATTGTAGTTGTGTTCGTATTTGAGCTAATAGCAATCTATGGGCTAAACAGAAGTACAAATAATGAAACTGGTGATTCTAGATATGTAGAGAAAAATTATGAGGGGATAATAAGAGGACGACTTATACTAAATTCCTATGAACCGGTTTTGAGGGTATTGCATAGGGGGGGCAATGAAATAGAGTTGCTTGCAAAAAAACTAAAGGAGGAAGGAATAGTTACTTATTACCTAAATCCGAAGGAGGGAGTTTTGCTTCTTAACTTAAAAGACGCCAACGATATTGGAGCAGTTGCAAAACGGTTTAAGGAACTAAACGCAAGCTCGTATAGTCGAGCCTTTTTCTCCCTGTTAAAAACGAATTTGACTGTGGAAGGTGTGGGAGATATACCTGTTGCATCTTCAACCATAAGAGATGAGATAGAGCCACGATTTGAAGTAGGGGAAGAAGTTCTGGGACAGTTTCCTGCACGAATAAGTGGAACTGAGGGAAAGGAATTTTTCATTGTAGCTTGGGGTTCAATTACGTTCTTGCCCAAAACATTTGAAAATCAAAGCGCAAGGATACGTATACTTGAAACAAGCCAGAAGAGAATTGAACTTATTATTCCGTGGGAGAAAAGGGATTTAGATATAGAAAAGATTAAAGCAAAATTTGATAGAGGGGTTGAATACTCAGCAAGATCCTTTGTGATATTTGAAAATGAGATTGGTCCAGAAGTACAAGGCAGGATAGTAGAGAAAAAGTTGGATTACATAACTGCTGTGTATGCTGACACGCTTTCCGTCTATGAAAATTTTACTGATAAGAGAAGGATAGTCGAAGATCTTGACGGTATTGCGCTATCTTTTCCAAATTCTACCGTTACGCTAACTTTAAATGGAACTGAAAATGTGAATTTGACGGATATAAAAAAGAAGTTTGAGGATGTTGCCGGCATTGATAGTGTTAATAGTGTTAAGGAGTATTCGCTTGTCAAGATTAAGTTGCCCGCATCAATAGAAGTAGAAGGTAGGAATTATTCAGTTAGTGAGACGGAAGGGGCTTTATTTCTTGAAGGGGAATATTCTGCTGGAGAAGAAATGGACATTTTTATTGATGGGAGTACTCTGGGAAGTTATGTCTATTCTTTAGGTTATCTAAGAAAGAAACGTTAGAGGTTTAGAGGAGAAAAGCTGAAAACGTATTTTTTATTATAAAGCTTAGTCGATAGCTGATATGTTATGTGTCTAATTTTCAAATACAGTGGGACTAAAATAAGAAAGATTTAAAAATATATCATGATTATATCACGAAAGATCATGATTCGATTGTGATTTGGTTGTGATTGAATGGAAAAGAAAGAAAAAGACATTTATAATACTTTTCATTCGCAAGGCGACCGCTCCCTATCTTCTGGTGGGGAGATAGAACATGAGCGATTAGAAAGAGAGGTGGAAGAAGCAAAAAATATTGCAAGAGATCCCTTCCTCCTTTCTTCTCTAATGCTCAGAATACTCCGAGAAAAAGAAGAGATGAAAACGTTGCTGAGGGAAATTCTTGAAAAATTAGAAGATATTGAGAAAAAGCTTTCATATGAGGAAGAAGGCGAACTTGTTGAGCCGCTTTTGCTCTCTAAACAAGATGAGGAGATTGTAGATTTGATAATAGAAAAGGGAGCCGTCTGCGCACTTGATATACAAAAAAGACTAAACTACAAGGGAAAAAACGCGGCATGTGCAAGGCTTTCGCGCCTTGCTGATGCTGGCATCTTAGTAAAAAGACAAGTAGGAAAGACAGTGTATTATCAGCTTTCTCAAGCTGCAAAATCTCGCACTAATTTTGGGGGAAGTGGGCCGATGGTTTAAGCATAAGAATTATTCACCTCCCACTATTTTGCCATCCGCCCTTCCCCGACTGCTTGAAGAGGAAAAGGGCGGCCGAATTAAGCCGCCCCGCCTCCCACTCGGCAAAAAAAGAGAATACAAAGAATATATAAAGTTATATATCTGTTATTAGTACTATTTAGCCATGCAAGAGATTGCGGAATGTGTTGAGGAAATGTACGAAGGACTTTCAAAGTCCGATTCACGTCTTATGAGAAAGGCAAATGACAGGTGCATTGCATTTCTTGCAGTCAGTCCAAGTCCGCTATTTCTTTCTCTCTCGGTTATTTCTTATGTTCTTTCAAAGATTCTTTCAAAACCAAGATACATGGAAAGAAAAGCAAACCAAGATTATTTGAAAGCAATAAAAGACGAACTTCTCACGTGCAGGGGGTATATCCGCTCAGAAAAAGAAGTGGAGGTTGGGGAGTCAATAAAAAAGATGTTAAAAGTTGTTGAACAATTAAATGCAAGTGATAGAAGATTCTTTCTGGGTCTTGAGGAGAAGGCCAAATTAAAAATTGCAGTTACACTGTACGCACAGGGATTCTCTTTGGGTAGAGCATCTGAGATTACTGGCGTTGATGAAAGGGAAATCCTCAAGTATGCGGGAGGTACTATGATGTTTGACAGATTGCCAGAAAGAAGAGGAATCGGCGAACGCGTAAGTATTGCAAGGAGGATATTTGGATGAGAGCAAGAGAATCCCTCGATATAGTATGTGATTCTTCTTCTATTATTTCTCTCACAGACTCTTGCCTTGTAAATGTCCTTTATTTTCTTGCTGACATGTTTGATGGGAAATTTATAATTTCAAAGGGCGTTGAAAATGAATGCGTACGCCGACCAATGGGGATGAAGAGTCACGCGTTAGGGGCTCTTATAATTAGAAAGGCAATTTCAGATGGGATCCTATTTGTTTATGAAGAAAGCGTAAAAGAATCTGGAAAGGAGATTATGGATTTAGCAAATCACTCGTTTTTTATAGATGGGAGACCACTTCATTTAGTAGATGAAGGGGAAGCGGAGACCCTTGCATTGGCGCAAAGAATAGGTTCTAGCACGCTTTTAATGGATGAGAGGACAACTCGGATTCTATATGAAGAACCCATGAGACTTGCAAGGCATCTTGAAGATGAGTTCAGAAAAAAGGTTAGGGTTGATTATAGACGCCTTTATAAATTTTTACGAAGAGTTGGAAAAATTAACTTTATTAGAAGCACCGAACTTGTAGCTGTAGCTTATGAAAAGGGTTTTTTCAGCTCTTTTGGAAAAATGGAGAAAGTTGCACTTGAATCATCACTTTACGCGCTGAAATTTTCAGGGGCTTCAACTGGTTTTGAGGAGATAAAGAGTTATGTAGAGAAACTTGGATTCAAAAGGTCTGAGTACAAATGAAAGATGTGGAGGGAGAGGGATGGTTTTTATTGTCGCGGATAGACGGGAAGATCATTCTATTTTTGAGGTTCTTAGAGAGCTTGGGGCAGATGTAAAAGAAGAACAGCTTGAAATTGGCGATTTTGTTCTCTCAAGCCGTGTTGTCTGTGAAAGAAAGACGCGGACGGATTTTGAAGACTCTATAGTTGATGGAAGAGTCTTCAGACAAATAAAGGCTTTAAAAGAAGCTTACCCATGTGTTCTTGTTATCGTGGAAGGAAAAAGAAACGAAGAGGGCGAAAATCGCATCTCGCGCAAAGCTCTTCTTGGAGCGTATGCGAGTTTGGCAGTTGATTTTGGAATCTCGCTCTTCTTTACAAAGGACCAACAATCCACTGCTGAATTTTTGTATGCTGTTGCAAAGTATGAGCAAGAAGGAAAGAAGGCACCTCTTCCCGTATGTGCAAAGAAGAAGATGCTTACACTTGAGGAATATCAAAGAGCGGTAATTGAAAGTTTACCGAAAATAGGGCCAAAGCTTGCACGGTCAATTCTAGACCAATTTGGAAGCATAAAGAGTGTAGTAAATGCAAGTGAAAAAGAACTCTGGGCCGTAAAGGGATTGGGTAAAAAAAGAGCAAGAATGATTATGGAAGTACTTACGTGGGAAAGGAAGG
>JAWCQO010000009.1 GCA_038869735.1 Candidatus Anstonellales archaeon
CTCTTGGTCCCCAGTCCTGGCCGTATCCTGTCCAGTTACCTCCCTGAGTTGAGGCTGACAGTGGATAGCCGCTTCCATAATCTCCCCAGCCGTCATTGTCTGTATCGTATATGGGCAGGCCAAGTATGTTCTGGTAGTAGTTTCCCTGTGCAGTTCCACTTGCTGTTGTGTTGAATAGGTTGGTTTCGTTTTTGTTGTCTATGTAGGTTGTGCAGTTGTAAAGCTCGTTATGATAAAAGAGATTATCCGAAGATGTGGAGGAGATGTTTATGCATGTGGTTGGCGAGCTTATGGTGTTGTTTTCAAAAACAAAGCTTGATGTATTAGATAGATTAACGGCTAATTGTAAGCCTGATGATATATTAACATATCTAATGCTTCCGTTTGTCGAATTTTCAAGGTATAACCCCACGTTGTTGCTTGAGTTAATGGTGCTGTTTTGTATTGCTCCACTTGTTAAGTTTGCTATCCATAAAGCTATGCCTTTATTTGAGGTTATTAGTGAATTGGTAATATTAACGCTTGGGGAATAGAAAACACCTAACCCGTAGGTTGCATTTTCTCCAATTCCACGAATTGTAGAGCCTGTTATATTAAGGCTAGTTTCAGAAGCTTTTAAGCCAAATGCTGGATATATGCCAGCCGACTCGCCAGTTACATTTGCCAGCGTGATATTCTGTGAGTTATAAATATATATACCTGTTGAACTGGTAGAGTTTGCATATACATTTTGAAGTGTTACGTTTTGCGAATAAGAAAGGTAAACCCCTTCTGAAGAGTTGGCTATAAATTCAGAGTTTAGAATGGTGATATTTCCAGCTTTCTCAATATATAAGCTCATGTTTCTCTTTGAATAAACACGAACATTTTCCACATTGTTGTTATAGCTATCTCTAACAATGAAAGCATAACCGCCATTGCTCTCAACAGTAAGATTTTTTAGAGTTGTTTGGTTTGCAAGATTAACATCGAAAGCGTTTGCGCTCCCCGAGCCTGCGGGAATATTAGTCTGATTTATTACAGTATTCTCTATAATTGTTCCGTCTACTTTATAGCCTCCAGAATAGCCAACGGTAAAAGCTCCATTATAACCTGTGACTTTTATATGAGAATTATTTACAACTGCATTAGGGTATCTTATGGCTACGCCAACTCCCGAAGATGAAAATGAAGTTAAGTTATTAAACCTATTATTAGGTCCATCTATAAATAAAGCAAGATAATACCATGTTTGAGTCTCTGTATTCTCTATTGTGCAGTTGCTTGCTGAAAGCCAAAGCCCTGCCCATCCTCTCCCTTGGAAAAACGAATTATTTATAGTGTGATTAAAGCCACGAATATAGCCAGCATGCAGGAACGGCTCGCCTCCGTTAGAAATAAGAACTGAAGAATTGACTTTATTTATTTTTGTATTGTTAACAGTCCAGTCAATATAAAGGTTATGCCCGCCTGCTCGGTTCTTGGCATGCATAAGCTTAACATTATCTATAGAAACATTCCGGGTATAACCATAAATTCCAAGATGCGTCGTAAAGTTATAGATTGTGATATTAGCAACTACAACATTTGAAGCATTTATACTGATGCCGTGCGAGCCTGTAATGTTGTCTCCGACTATGGTATAGCCCGCCCCGTTTAAAGTCACGTTTTCTGCACTTATGTAAAAGCATGTGCCGCTGGTCCAGTTGGTGATGTTTCTTATTAGTGTGTAAGTTGTGCCTGGGGAAGTTAGGTTTGAGCATGAACCAAGAAGTGATGGGTCTACTGTTGCTCCTCTTGGTCCCCAGTCCTGGCCGTATCCTGTCCAGTTACCTCCCTGAGTTGAGGCTGACAGTGGATAGCCGCTTCCATAATCTCCCCAGCCGTCATTGTCTGTATCGTATATGGGCAGGCCAAGTATATTTTGGTAATAATTCCCTTGTGCAATTCCGTTTGAGGTTGTGTTAAATAGGTTTGTGTCGTTTTGGTTGTCAATGTAGGTTAGGCAGTTGTAAAGCTCGTTATGATAAAAGAGATTATCCGAAGATGTGGAGGAGATGTTTATACATGCTTTGTTGGAGGGGGGATTTCCACCTATAGTGTTATTTGCAATGATAGAGTTATCAGCATTTGTTAATTTTAGACCTGATTTGGTTTGTGAGTGTGTGGAAATGTTGCTTCCCGTTATGTTGTTCCAGCTTGAGTCAGTTAGTTCAAGTCCAAAGTATGAGGTTGATGTAGATGTGGAGTTTATTATTTGGTTGTAGTTTGAGGAGGAGATATAAATACCAGAGACTGTGGTTGATGAGGTTGTTCCATTTGAGGTTATGATTGAGTTGCCAGAAGACGAGAACCTTATGCAAATGCCACAATAGCTTGATGATGTTCCGTTTGAGTTTATGATTGAGTTGTTTTGTCCGCTATCAATTCCAATACCAAAATAAGCTCTGCCTGCGGAATATTTTATGGTTGTAAAGTTTGAAGACCAAACATATATCCCACGGCCTGTATCTAAAGACGAGGTGTAACCCACTGAACCTGTGACGTTGTTGTAGGTGCTTGAATCGACATAAATAGCATAGGAAGATTGGGAGTAGGCTGTTGAGTTTATTATTTGGTTGTAGTTTGAGGAGGAGATATAAATACCATTGCTTGAGCTTGATGTTCCGTTTGAATTGATGATTGTAATAGAGTTTACATTTGAAAGGAAAATTCCCTTTCCACCTGCAACCGAAGTCATTGCAGTTATATTATCTATTGTTCCAAGTTGTGTATTAGCAAGATAAACTCCTTTTTCAAATCCATCTATTATCCCATTGGTTATAGTGGAGTTCTTTGCAGTTGTGTATATCCCAATAGAGTTGGCTTGTTTTGTTCCATTTATTAGGAAGCCATTCAGGTTGAAGGTGACATTTTCTGCTGTTATGTTAAAGCAGGAAAGAGCATTTGTTGAGATTGAGGAGATGAGGGTATAAGTTGTTCCTTGAGTATTGAGGTTTGCGCAAGCTGAAATATCTATTGAAAAGATTGTGCTGACCAGCAGAGAGAATAGAAAAAGAGCATAAGTAACTATTCTCCTGCTAATCTCCATGGTGTGATTTTCTGTGGAGAAGCTTAAAAAAGTTATTAAAGGATAGGGGGAGAGGATTTTTTGTGCTCTGAGTTTCTCTTGCTAATCTTCATGGTGTGATTTTCTGTTTAGAAGCTTAGAAGAGGTATATCTGAGAATTTCGGAGGATGCCGCACTGTCAGGAGGCACTGAAAAGATTTCAGTATTCATAGTGGTATCTTGTTTTAGCTGTTATGTTCAGATTTCAAAAAAAGTTAAGGTCTTTCCTTTTCCTCGAAATTTAAAGTAAAGGACAAGTGCAAGGAGTGCAGCTATAGCTGCTGCTCCTATACATAGGATACTCGAGTCCCCGCTTTGGCCAGAAACTTTGCTGGCGGTTTCAGACGAGACGACTTCCAGCATCACCGTGGAATTAATCGTGTACTCGTTGTTGTATGCGTCTTTAAACGAGGATTCTACGATAAGCGGGTAACTTCCTGGTGGGACGTTGCCGACCAAAACTTTATACTGAACAGATGAGAAATCATCCTGCTCCAAGCCGCCTATAAATTGAGAGGCTTGCGCATCGAGAATCTTGAAAACAGGGCTTTCAATAAGCCTTAGTCTGAGGGCTTTTATGCGGGAGGAGCCTGTGTTTGAAACAAGGACTGAAAAGGTATGGGCCTGGCCGGCTGTAATGGGTATTGGTTTTGAAGAAACAAAAACAGAAAGTTCATTTGGGGCAGCAACGTTTACCCCAACTGAGACGTTGTAAGGTGCTTGAAGATTTCCATTTCCGTCTTTATAATAGATCTCTGCAGTTAGTGGATAAAAACCGGGTTCTATATTTTTTACTCCTACGTCAAAGAAGACGTTTGCCTCTGAGTTTGGTGCGAGGTCGCCGACGATTATTTCAGAGGTAGAAAGTGGGGTTAGGATATTGGGCGATTGGAGTTTTACTGATACAGAATAGGCAGCCATGTCACCGCTGTTTTTAAGGCGTAAGGAGAGAACTGATGCTTTGCCGGGAACTAGGGGGGAAGCGGGTACCACGCTAAATATGAATTTTGGCAATCGATTTCTTACTTCAGCATTTAGAAAGAGAGTTTCAGAATAATCAGTTCCAAGTGCATCACGATAGGTAATTACAAGTGGAACAGAATATCTCCCGCTTGGAATGCCAGAAGCCATTGTAAGATTGAGGGAGAAGACAACATTATCCTCAACGGTGCCTAGAAAAACGGGGGTGGGACCTGCGATATAAAAGCTTGTTGAGTTTGAGTAGAGTTTTGCATCATATGCCGTTCCACCGGAATTTCTTATTGTTACCTCACTTGTAAAGCCACTGTCAGCATAGGCTATTGCTGGTTGAGACTCAAGCTGAAATGAAGCGGGGTTTTTTACGCTTATTGGAACAATCAAGGTCTTTTTCCCTGACAAAAAGCCGCTTTGCCCTGTTGAGAAGTATGTAAGGTAGATGGGCAAATTATAGATTCCGGGGGGGGTATTTTTACTAACAGTAAAGGGGATTGAAAAGGAAGTAGTTATACCTGAAGAGAAATCTCCAAGATTGTATCTTCCGGAAGAGATGATGAATTGAGAACCGGCCGGCTCGGCAGTTACTGATGTGGCGTTTGAGCCAGAGTTTAGGATAGTTATGGATATTGAACCTGTGATTCCCGGTCTTACGGTTGTGGGAAGGACAGAATAGCTCGAGATTGATATATCTGCAAAATGCGTTGCAATGGCGCATAGGAGTAAAAAAACAAATACGCTTTTGTTCATGTTATCCCTTCAGGCCTCCTGCCTAATGTGCGCCTGACTTTCCTTTTTTATTTTTACTCTTTTTTCTATTGAGCCGTCGCGGATATAAAGTATTTCGTTGCTATGCGATGCAACGCTTGTGTCATGAGTAACGATTATTATAGTCTTTCCTTTTTTATTGAGCCCATCGAATATTTTTAATACTTCTCTGCCAGCTGAGGAGTCTAAATTGCCGGTTGGCTCATCAGCAAGAATTATAGAGGGGTCGTTTATAAGTGCCCTAGCTATTGCAACTCTCTGTCGTTCACCTCCAGATAGCTCTGATGGTAGATGAAAAAGCCTGTTGCTAAGAGAGAAGCTGGAGAGGATTCTCTCTGCGCGTCTCATACGCTCTTTCTTTGGAACACCAACAAGCATGGCTGGAAGTTCAACGTTTTGGATTGCGTTTAGGCTTGGAATAAGATAAAATGACTGGAATACAAAACCTATTTTTTTAGCGCGTATGCTTGAAAGGTTCTCATCTGAAAGAGTTGTCGTTTCGACACCGTCAATGTAAACCTTGCCATTGGTTGGAGTATCAAGGAGTCCAAGTATATGCATAAGAGTTGATTTTCCGCTTCCTGAGGGACCTACAATTGCAATATAATCTCCCTGATTGACTTGCATTGAAATCCCCCTGACAGCGTGAAGATTAGTGCTTCCAGCCTCATAAGTTTTCCACACATTCTCCAGTCTAATCACTTCATTTGTTATAGCCATAAGATAGGGTTATTGGTGATGAAGATTAAAAGATTTCATGTTTTAAGTGTCTATATGGAAAAAGAAGTTAGGTCCCCCTTGAGGAGGCTCAGTCGTCTTCTTAGCATAGGGAATCTTTGGCTTTATGTAATTTCTCTTTGTGAGAAAGAGAGAGTATATGCTTATCGACTTCCCCAAGTTATAAAAAAAAGATTTGGATTTTCCCCAAGCCGTTTATTGTGCTATCTTGTTCTGTATCGGCTTGAGGGCGAGGGGTTTATAAAATCAGACGTTAGGGGGAAAAGAAGATATTATTCTGCAACCAAAAAAGGAAGGGAAATATTAAAGGATGCAAAAAAGTATTTGAGGCGGTTGGTAGGTGAGCTGTGAGCCATATGAACGCAAACTCTAGAAACGAGAAACTGTATTTGTGAGTGGCTTGCGAACATGAAAATTTTGTGCGGGCAGTCCATTTTTTGAAAGAAGAAAGGAACCTGCTTGAAAAACATATGGGAGGAGATGAGTGCTGAAGGCGGATAGCAAGCAGAATGAAGCTTCTGCATCTAAATTTAGAGAAAGAAGTATCTTAAGGTGGAAGTTTGACAGACAGGATTAACAAAAAGACAAGGATACTTCTTACCGGTGTCCCTGGAACAGGAAAAACAACGCTAGCAAAGTTAATATCTAAGATTGGCGGATTTTCAAAAATTTCAATAAATGCAGTAGCCAGAAAAAGTGGAAGCGTCAAAAGAGGAGGGGAGGTAAACTTACGAAAGCTTGAAGGAGTACTAAAAGCAGAAATAAAGAGAAAAGGGGAAAAAGATATAGTTTTGGATGGGCATCTTGGATGTGAAATAAAGCTTCCTTTGGATACTGTTTTTGTACTCAGGTGCGACCCGGAGAAGCTAAAAGTAAGGCTTCGCAGAAGAAAGTACTCAAAAAAGAAGATTGAAGATAACCTATTGTGCGAAGCGCTGGATTATTGCACAGTGCAGGCAGAAAAAAATTTTGGAAGAGTTGTCGAGATTGATACTACTCATCGAAGCCCGATTACAGCTGCAAAACTTATTTTGGCCATTGCGAGAAAAAGGAGAAAGAGTACCGACAGGGTTAATTGGAAAGCGTGGCTGGAAAAAATGGTTTAAGAGCGCCTTGAAAACGAAAGTGAAAACGAATAGCTCGAAGTATATGGCTGGTGGATGGGAATAAAAATTTTAGATAAGTTGAAAGAGTAAGAAAAGTAAAAAAAGCGAAAAAACATGCAAGGCCGTTGCGGAGGCATAGCGAAGGAAAAAAGTTTAGATAATCTGAAAAGGTTGAGAAGATGCTACGGGTCGGGCGAGGGTTAGGTTGTTGGTACTAACACTGCTAGCTAAGTTTAAGAATCGGATGAGGGTATAAGAAAATCAATTGAGCTTTTGCCTTCAGGAAAGAATTTTCCATTTTTTGCTTTTACAGGAAGGTTAGCCTCGTTGCAGAGGCGCAATAGTTCCGGTGCGTCGACTATTTTGTCAGTGCAAAGATAGGGGATCTTACCTCCACCTACTTCCTCGTATTCTACCCTAAATCTCAGTTTTTGGAACATGCCGCTTCTCTGGACGCGATAGAGGACAAACCCTCTTTTTAATATTTCATCTCTGTTCATTTGCAAAAGCCTGCCTGCCGATTTTTGGGTAAGCATTCATCTCCTTGATTCAACTTTTTGGGGTCGGAGTATGTTATCATCAATTAATAGTAGTTAATAGGCAATAGGAAACCGTGTTATTCGTTTCGTATGATTACAAGTGGGATTATTCCTAGTTCAAATTCCTTTCGTGCGATATCTGTTGCGGTTTCGTGCTCTGAAACCTCCACTAATGGAGGGGCTCCAAGGGAGAGTTGGAGAGCTCGGGCACCTATGATGCGTGCCTTCTCAAATTTGTTTAGCTCGGTCATAAAAAACAACCGCTTAATCTCTCGATGAGGATAAATAAGAGTGTCGAGATGTATTTATGAAAGAAAGAATTAAAAAGGATTTTGAGCTTTTGCCAATTTATAGATATCCTTCCGTTCAAGAGTGTGCGTCCATTATTGAGCAGAGTTTGACTTTTTGGGCAAGGATGTTGTGTGTTTTTGCAATATGAGTGAGAAAAGAAAAAAAAGAGTTTCAAGGGTATATGGGTGACTGTTAAACTCTTTTTGTGCTTACTGGCAAACTCGTTCTTGTGTGCGCATTTGTGTGTGCTTGCTTGTATGCCAAACATTACACCTTAAATGTTTCATTTATATTTGGAACAGCAACTTCAAATTGTTTTAGGTCAGACATAAGTTCATTAAGCTTTTTGACTTCTCCGTGAACAAGGAATATTTTTTTTAGTCCTTTTATTCCGTTTGCAAATCTAACCAGATCGTCATGGTCGGCATGAGCTGAAAAACGAACTGTCTCAACTTCCAAGTTTAGGTAATGCTCCTCCCCATCTATCTGGACAAAGCGCTCACCATCCTGAATTCTTCTTCCAAGTGTCCCTTCTGCTTGATATCCGACGAAGATTAGTTTATTCTTCTTCGAGCTTCCGATTGCTTTGAGATATTCAAGAACAGGCCCTCCGGTCAACATTCCGGAAGTAGATACTATAATGCATGGTGAAGAAAGAATTTTTGAGCGGTTACGTGGGCTTGCTGATTTAAAAAGGCTGCTAGAAAAGGGGTTATTGTGTGATTTTTTTGTTCTTCTTTGAATCTCAGGTTTGAAATAGTCGACATATTTTGAATAGATTTTGTTGGCTTTCTTTATCATGCCGTCAACATATATTGGGACTTGAGGAAGAAAACCGCTTCGCATATAGTCTTCCAGAACCAATAATATTTCTTGGCCCCTCCCAACCGCAAACGATGGTATAAGAACGATTCCTCCTCCTTCGAGTGTTTTTCGAACTGAGTTTGCAAGTGCTCTGCTAGCTGTCTGGATTGTTGGAAGCTTATCGGACTTCAGGCCATAGGTTCCTTCCATTATAAGTGTTCTCGCTCTTATTTTTCGGACACAGCCTTCGAGTATTTTGCCGGCGCGAACTCTAAAATCGCCGGTGTAAAGAATTCCTCCTTCTTCCTCTATCTTGACCATGGCAGAGCCAAGTATGTGTCCAGAGTGAAGGAGAGAAAACGAAGGAAATCTGCTTGACTTTATTTTCCACATAAAAGGAGTTTGAACTGCGGACGAAAGAACCCTTGAAATCTCTCTTACTGAGAAGGCCTTGCTTATGCGAGAGTAGTCTTCAAGGAGAAGTTTGGCTAGCTCGAACGTTGGTTTCGTACCATAAAGAGTCGGGGAAAAACCTTCCAAATAAAGAAATGGTAGAAAACCGATGTGGTCAAGGTGAGCGTGGGAAATAACTATGTTAGATACCCGTCTAAAAAAATCTTTGTCCAGGGATGGAATTTGGGTTTCTGCACCAAGCTTTACTCCGCAGTCTATAAGGATGTGCTTTTGCCCATCATGGACTTCTATAGCGCTTCTGCCAACTTCACCTGCTCCTCCATAAAATGAAACATTCATGAGATATCACAACATTATTATACTTCAGATGACACTTGTTTTTAGATAGAGTATGATACCTATTTTAACTTTTATAACTCTCCCGCTCATTGGAAAGAAAAAAAAGGATGAGTATACGGCGTCTAAGCCAAATGAAACAGGAGAACCTATTATTAGTTCTTGTCGGGAAGGAATATACAAAAAAATAATCGAGAGATATGCAGAAATTATTGAGGAAAGTGAAGCAAAAAGCATTTCGGAGCTCAAAGGTCTTGTAAATACAGAGGATGGTAAGATAAAGGAGATTGTAAGTGAGATAAAGAAGAAATATGATGATTATAATTATGAGCGGGATTTTACAAATGCCGCTTATGAAGCAGTTTTGTTTGTTTCAAAAATAAGGACAGTTAGCTTGCCCGTGAACTTCTGGCTTTCTTTTTCTGAAATTGTAGAAATCGGGGAAGCAGACCAGATGGATAAGGGAATTCTCCTCTGCGCCATCTTAAGGGCGTTGGGAAGCCCAAACGCAGCAGTTTTTCTCTCAGAAGCAAAAAATGTTTATGTGCTCTGGAATGTAGATGATGTTTTTTACCTTTTTGACGCAGAAAGCAACGGACTTGACACTGGCAGGGAGGAGGAAATAAAAGCAAAGATGGGAAGTAGCCTGTTATATTCATTCAACGACAAGGAGTATCGTGATTTTTCACACGTAAGCATTTCGGATTAAGAGTAGTAGCATTTCTGATTAGAGTAGTAGTTAGTGGCTAAATTAGCTATACCTGAACCTCTTTTTCTCGCTCGAGCTTCTCTTTGAGGAGGGTATAGTAAGAATCAACTTTTGAAAAGTATTGCCTTATACGCCAACTTTTATTTTGCTGGTAATAAGTCATCCAGTCATTGGAAAGCCTTGCAGACCTCTCTGCTTCTGCAGGTTTGATGTAAGCTGCTGCTATGAGACGGGGATTGGAGTAAGTTGTGATGGTGGGCTCAATTCGTTGAAGCCTTTTTTCAAGATGTTTGAGATAAGTCGCAGCAGCAAGAAGACTTTTTTTATAATCATTTTTCATCTCTTCAAATGAGAAGGGAAAGCCCAAGTCGTCAAATGTTGATTTCTTCATCTGGACAAGAGACCACGAAGGCTCTTTATTAGGAGGGATATGCTTTATATCAGAGCTATAGTTTCTTGAGTTTGGGTCTTTTTTTAATGCCTTTCCCAATGAGTTGAGCTCTGCCTCAATCTGAAAAAGACTTTTTCTATACGCTGTTTGTTCTGCACAAATAACCAAAAAAAGAGTTAAAGGGTTTATGTCAGCTGTACGTGAAACACTCAAAACGGATGAGACGAACTCCTCGCCAAAGAGAGATACTAGACCTGCATATTGGGAGAGTAGATTGCTTGGAACTTGAGTTTTTGTTGCTATTTTATCAGGTTTTGCTTGAAAAAATTTTTCTTTTTTAGCTGAGGATTGGGATTGGACGTTTAGGTTGGTGATCGAAAGGACGTAGTATGTCTTTTTTTCATCTGGATTGTATACTGTGTCTTTCTTGCAAGAGATACCGTATTTTGAAAGCTCTTCCTCAATAACTGAAAAATTTTTGTCTCTTCGAAATTCGGATTTTGAGTCAGCACCAAAAAATAGATCTATGCTTTTTCTTTTTCCTTCTAAGAGTTGTCTGAGTAGTTCGAGGGCATCTTTGCTCATAAATAGTTTCTTTTCAACTAAAGAATATAGATTTGGACGCTCTTGATGCCTTTGCTGTTCCTGCATCTGCTCAAGAAAATCAAACATGAAAAACAAAACCCCTGATTAAGCACATAGCCGCTAGGTTTATCAGTTTATTATTGGAAGGATTCATTTATTCTAACTATCCCTCCAACGCTGGCGGTTGGAGAAACAGCAGTTGCAATTAATGTGGCTTGTGCCTGCCTCTCCTCATACCCTTCGGGTTCGTCTGCGTATTTATATTTTAAGATTAATTTTCCTCTAAATTCATCACCCTCCTTTAGAGCCACTACTTCTGAGCCGCTTTTCATACATTTGACGCCTACATCTTTTCTAAACGTATAAGAAGAGCCTGGCATGATGTTGCGTCGTGTAAATGAGGGGAGGAATGCACCAGAGTATTCTTCAGTTGTACAGGCAACGTTTGTTATGGTAACTTCTTTTTGGCCGGTGTTTTTTATTGTGAAAATGAGAGAACCGTCAGTGAGTACCTGTGGAAAAGGGTCTGAGCAGGAGAAAAACTTCTGGGAAAAGATGCATTGATCTCCAAGCTTAAAGAGTGATGTGAGTGAAAAGAGGATAGCGACTACTATCACTACGACAAGGAGAGCCCAGCCGTAAGTCATAAGATATTCCATAGCTGCCTGTCCACGCTTGTTTTTTGGTAGCATTCCAATCCAACCTCAGACAACTGCAAACCCAAGGCCTTGAAGAAAGGCCTTAGTCGTAAAGAATACTATTAAAGACAAAGCGCTTAAAAAAGGTATATATCTAACTCCGTGCCACTTAGAGCCCTTCTGTATTATGCCTATGATTATGGAGGACGTGATTGAAGTAAATAGGATGACGCCTATTGAGAATACAACAAACTCATCGGGAGAGAATGGTGGTTTTGAGAGTGAGAAAAACGCAAAACCGCGCTCTACTTGAGCTGAGGGCAACTTGCTAAATGCAGCGTAAAGGGTAGAAAGCAAAGAATGAGATACGGCCATCAGAAAAGGGGAGCCTATTACACTTGCGAACAAAACAAATATTACATACATCAGGAGGGAGGAGGATATTTCTTTTGAGGTTATTTGTATATTCCTTCCGTCTTGGGCTATCTCATCTAAAACGTCAGCTGTTTTTCCTCCTGTCAGCATGCTTTGTTTTATTAAGGATACTGTACGCATAAGAAGTGGGGAATCGAAGCTTGATGCCAGCTTGTCAAGTGAAGTAGTAAATGGTTCTCCAGCAAAGGCTCTTTTTGCGGCAGCCTCCACCTCACGAGAAAGAAGACCAAACTCCGGCTTTGCTGCCTGCCAAAGCGCCTGGTCAACGGGCATGCCTGCACGTATATTTGCACTTGCAATCATTAGAAAATCAGGAAGGGTTGATTCGACCAGTTTTCTTCTCGACTCTGAGCTAAAGGAGAGATACGTGTAAGAAAGAAGAAAGAGGGTTGAGGCTGAAAGCACAATGGATATCAAATAGAGCAAGATCGAAGCTGAGAAGATTACTTTAAATGGAAAAGGGAGCTTGCCGGAAATAGCAGATGCAAGCAAGTAGAATTTCTGGGATGTATAAAGAAATCCAAATATTGCAATCGAAAGCAATATCGTAAATGAAAGGAGAAGACCAACAAGCACTTCTGCTCTTATACTAACACCTGCCATGCGAAGGGCGGCTTCAATCTTACGGATATGCTGCCGCGAAAGAGAGCGTCCTAGCTTATCAAAAAAATCTATAATGCTCATCATCCAACACCAACCCTTGGTCTTGATGCTTCGATTGCAGATACAAAGAGAAATTGAAAAAGGGATATGATTACAAAAATAACAAGAAGGAGTAGACTTCCGTTTGCGTTTGCCCAGAAACCAATAAAGGAGAGCAAAATGGAACCAAGTGCAACTCCAAGAGAGGGGAAAACGATACCAAAAACCATGAAAAACATAACTAAGGGGTAGAGTTTTTGACCATAGGCTTTTAGTGAAACTAATTGTTCGCGCGAGATTTGTTCAAGTACCGAGTCAAGAGAGTTTGCAACATCAGAACCTGAAGAAAGAGCGTTTGAAAGCTGGAGAACAACACGCCTAAACATTTGAGATGGGTTTGTTGCTGCAACTTCGTGCATGGCGGCATTCACCGGCATACCAAGAGCAGTTTTTTCTATTATTCTGTTAAATTCCTTGCTTGCTTCGCCGTAGCCTGATGAGGCGGCAGATATGGCATCGTATAGAGGAACGCCCGCCCTCAGTGAAATTAGGATATGCCTTCCGGCAAAGACAAGCTCTGATTCAATAAGACGCGCGCGTACATTGGCCTTCACTCGTGGGAAGTTCATAAAATAGAAAAATGAGAAAAGAAGGAAAAGTGGGAATAGGAACAGAAAGAAAACAGGGTTAATACGTGGCAGAAAAAGATAGGCTATTAGAAGGAGCGAAAGCGAAAGAAAGAGTGAAGAGCGCAATGCATGGTAAGCAAATGAAAGTGTGGTGTAGTTGGTTAGATTAGCCATTACAAGCTCTGACTGGAGATTCGGAAAATACTTAAGGGTGTATGAAAGAAGATTGGACAAGGAAGCAGGGATAGAAATAGATTTAGTACTATTTTCATCAGTTGGGTCTTCTTCTTTTAGCTTTCTTTTTCGGTCCATAGTTTAGATGCCCTCCCACTTAGCATTATGCTCAGCTAACGAAAGGATTTCGTCAGGTGATTGATAGTAGTTTGAGATTATGCGAGCAACTGTCTCAAGCCCGGTGTATTTGTTGCGTACCATCCATGAAAGTATTTTTGATTTTTCTTCTACGTCTTGGTCTATCTCCTTTTGAGTCAGGCCGGAGTAAAGGGAGAGTTTTTCTGAAAGCTTGTTCATCTTACCAATGGGAAGCATTCGCTGGCTTTTTATGTCAAGTCGATAGAGTACATTAGCGCCGTCACTTGAAACCTCTGCAAACTCGAATGTTTTTCGCAGATTTAAGCGGCGGTTTCTATACTGTACAACTATTCCTGAAAGCGAATCAAGCATAACCCGTGGTACGTTTATAGGAGGATTTGTAAGGCGAGTTACTGTTTCTTGTGAGTTGTCCGCATGAATCGTAGCATAAACCGAATGTCCGGTGTGCATGGCTTCAAACATTACTTGGGCTTCTCTTTCTGTGCGAACTTCTCCTAGCAGTATTCTATCAGGTCTTTGTCGAAGAGAGTTAATAAGAAGGTCAAGCATAGTGATTTCGCCCTTTCCCTCAATATTTGATTCTTTAGTTACCATTGGAATCCAATGCATAAATGATGGCAGAGTAAGCTCGCGCGTGTCTTCAATAGAGATTATGCGCTGATTAGCAGGAATAAGAGTTGCAATAGCATTTAAAAATGAAGTTTTTCCGCTTCCTGTTCCTCCAGTGACTAACAAAGACATCTCGTTTTGGACACAAAGCCATATTAGAGAGGCTATGTGCGTTGGGATACATTCTAGTTCAACAAAACGGCTAATGGTCCACGGGTTTTGGGAGAACTTTCTGATGGTAATAGTATTTCCAAAAGAGGAAACCGGATAGAGCGTCGCATTAACTCTTTCTCCGGTTGGAAGATGGGCGTCCATAAGCGGGCATAGTGTGTTTATCTGTTTTCCTATTTTCCTCCCTATCAATGCGGCATAATCGTATATATTTTCCTCAGATCTTATATACACATTCGACTTGCACCATCCCCATTTTTTGTGATATACCCAGACTGGCTCATTTGAATTATTTATTGCAATTTCTTCAAGCTTATCATCGTGCATTAGAGCTTCCAGCTCTCCAAGACCAAGTGTATTTTGGATTAGATATGAAGCAAGGACTTGTTTTGTAGAGTCAGAAAGGGATGGGAAGTTGCGTGTGAGTAAGGCAAGTGCCTTTGAATTGAACTTTTCTTTTATTTCGTCTGCTTTTTTAGAGTCAAGCATCTCTGAGACCGAAATTTTTACGCTTGAGACGAGTTCAGCCTTTAGTGTGTTTAGAACTATTTTTGTACCTTCTCCTAGTCCGGGTATGTGGAGGTTGTAGCGCGGAGTAAAGTCTG
Source organism: Candidatus Anstonellales archaeon (assembly GCA_038869735.1). Taxonomy (NCBI): domain Archaea; kingdom Nanobdellati; phylum Microcaldota; class Candidatus Micrarchaeia; order Candidatus Anstonellales; species Candidatus Anstonellales archaeon. Next base: position 14,807 of record JAWCQO010000009.1, read on the forward strand.
ATGCAGCGCGAGTTATTTGTACATTGACAGGAATAGACTCTGAATTGAAATAGTAATTGTCAAGAATTGTGGCTTTATCTTGTTTGGCTTTATCTTGTTCGTCTTCTTTTTTGATTTTGTCTGGCATTTTATCCCTCTATTGCGCGCACCGCACACTCTTTTTAGAACATCTTTAAGAGAAAATTCTGCACTGAAGGTTTAAATGGCTTTTAGGTATGCTTCCCCCGATAGAACTCGCTTATCATCTCGCGGAGTTTGGCTCGCCTCTTTTCATATCTTTCATATTCACTTTGGGACATCTCAAATTCAGCAGTGTGAAACTGACGAGGTATTGTGGGCTGAGCAGGGTAGCTGATGCTTTCAGCTTTTTGGATAAGTTGATGGACTTTCGTTTGCAACTCTTCTTGCTGAGCTCTAAGAGAACCAAGGGAGTCCAGCAACCTTTTTACCTCGTCCTTTTTTCCTTCAAACTCTTTCATCTTTGAAATTACTGCGTCTGCCTTTTTTATTTGAGCCTCAAACTCCTCCCTGTTTGAGTTAATTTGTCCTTCTAGTTGGGAAAGTGCAACAGAAAAATCATTGTATGATTTTAGATAGTGGCTCTTGAGCTTTTCCAGGCGCTCCACTTGCTTTTGGATAGACGACTGAATTGCTTTCTTCTGCTCTTCAAGCTCAGCTTGGCTGATGGTGGGTTTTAGGCGTTCTATTTCCTCTGAGATTTTTTTGGCTGACTCAAGATTCTTTTGCAAAGTTTCTCTTAGGGCTGTTATTTTTGAAAGAGCTTCATCAATTTTGGATTTTCTACTGGCACTGTCTGATTGTGATTTGTAGTAATTCTGTATCGCAGTCAACTGAGCATCCGCCTTCTTCTTTTCTTCTTCTATATCTCGAAGATGTTGTTCTATCTCAGTTTTTATTTTTTCGTATGAAGTAGAAGAAAAAAGGAGCTCTCGTAAAAGGGATTCTGAAGAAATGAGTGAGGAAAGCTCTTCTCGCTGGAGGCGAATTGCAGATAGGACATCTTTTGCTAAATCACCAAATACGCTGGCTTTCTGCTCAATGTTGTTTAGCTCATCTTTTATCTTCATTGCTTGCTTGTCTACTTCCGCAAAACTCTTTTGTAGGCTTGTTCGAAGCGATTTATCTTTTTGTATTTCTGCATGGAGAGCAGATATACGCTCTAGAATTAGAACCAGCTCTTTTTTAATAGCTTCAAGCTCGTAGGAAGCTTTTTTGATTCGTTTTATTTGCTCGTCTATCTGAGACTGGTGAGCGGCCTTTCCGAGAAGGTTTTTTTGTTTGTCTAATTCTAACGAAATGTTGGCCCCAAGGCGCTCAATTTCTGATTTGAGAGAATTAGATCTTGCCATGAGGGCTTGATAATCTTCAACTTTACCTTTTATGCGTTCAATATCATGCTGTATCTGGATGCACTGGGTATGCAAGAAATCCGCTCTTTTATTAGTTTCGTTTATCGAAGTAGACAGGTTAGAGAGGTTCCGTTTTATGTCTTCGAGTTGGTTTGTGTGGTGAAGGTATAACGCCTCTTTTTTTTCTTGTAATTCCTTAAGAGTTTCAAGTCTTTTTTGCGTATCTAGGAGTTTTGGGTCAAGGCTCTTATAAAGTTCAAGATAATTTAACTCTAGCCGTCTTATTTGTTCGCCTTTTAATTGCACAAGAGCAAGAAGCTTTGATAGTTTGGGCTGAAGTTCGCTGTGTTGAAATCCAGCACCTCTTGACTCGACACTGAAACCAAAGCTTTTTGGATCGGTGATTATCTCTCCACCAGCTGTCCAAACAAGATAGGTTTTTGTAAGTAGATACTCAATTTTTATTATTCCTTCCTCCTCTAATATGCGAGCCCACTCCTCAAGACGCTCTTTTGGAATTGCAAGTGCACTGGCAGCTTCTTCAAGCAAAACTTTTTTTTTGTTATAGAGAAGCTTTATTAAGGCGTCAACGCCTGTGCGAATCTCATTTTCATCTACGGCCATGAATGAAGATACCCTCCGTAAATATATAAATATCATTCTTGAAACTGATATTGTATGGATAGCAAAACCCCACCTAAAAAAAGGCAGTTTCATCCGATTGAAAACCTTAAAAATCAAAACAAGATATTGCATCGTTTTGGAGAAGTAGGATTGAGGGTTTTCGCAGCGATTGACGGAGTAAAAAGCAGGGATAGAATAATTGATGAGGCTCGTTGCACTGAAAAGGAATACGAAGAAATAATCTCATTTATGGAGGCATATGATATGCTGGATAAAGGGGGGAGTAATGGGGAGGAGCACGAAAGCAAAGAAGATAGTAAAAGTATTGACGAAGAGGGAGCTGAGAGGGTAAATATTAAACCGGAAATTACGGTTTCTCAAACTATTACACCGTCAGCATCTAGGAAGGAGATGACTAAGGAAGAGGAACGACTTGCTCAACTTTCTCCGCTTGAAAAAAAAATTTACAAAAAATACGGAGAGATAGGAGTAAACATTTATCATCTCATAGATGGCGAAAAAACTGCTGAACAGATCCTTCATGAAGTTGGAATTTCGGAAGTAAAGCTTGTTGAGATACTTGAGTTTTTAGAGAATGAAGGGATAATCAAAATTGAAAAGCAATCCCCTCCACTCGTGGCCGACCAAAAAATTGTCGACCAAAAGATTGAAAAGGATGTGGCAGAGGGTGTTTTCTATGAAGGATGGGAAGAAAAGAGAGGTAGAAAAGAATTGTTTGCCCCTATAGTTGAGGAGAAGGATTATTTTGATGAGGGTTCAGCCGTGCCAAAAGATGAGACTGCGGCTAGTGTAATACCTATAGATATACCGTTAAAAAAGAAGATTGGATTAGTTAAAGAGACTAGAATAAAGGCAGGAATTATATTGAAGTTTGGATCTGCAGGTTCGCGAGTATACGAGTTAATCAACGGTGTGAATGATGCTATAGATATCGCACTTGAGACTAAACTATCCCTTGAAACCTTGGATAAGATTTTTGAGTGGTTAGGGCAAGAAAAGGCTGTGTTGTTCAAAAGAATGAAACGAGAGGAAATCAGAAAAAAATATGGTGAAGAGGGGCTTATGATATACAAGAAATACGGAAGAGAGGGCATTTTGTTGTATGAGCTGATAGGGAGGGAAAAGAAACTGAAAGATGTTATTATTACAAGCAAACTTCCCCCTGCAAGGGCGGTGGATATCCTGCTTTTTATTCACTCTGCATTGAATCTGGATTTACCGATAGATAAGAAAACGTTATACAATGAGCTTGGGCTCTAAGCGAGAAACTTTAAAGAGAGTACCGATCGAAAAGGAGTTAGTTATTTAAAGGGAAGTTGAAAAAATAAAGTGGGGATCGCTGTCGTTAAGAAAGTTTAAGAAGGCTTTAAGGAGGAACGTGTATGTTTTATTATCACGAACGCTCAAAAACTAAGATTTCTGGCTCAGGAGCAAAGCTAAGGAAATCGCATGATAAGAAACTTCGCTTCAAAGGGAATCCGCCAGTGGCGACGAAAGTTTCAGAGGGGGACGAAAGAGAGACCGTAAGAGGCCGGGGAGGATGCATAAAAGTCAAACTCAAGAAAGCACAAAAGGTGAATGTAGTTACTCCCCAAGGCATAAAAAAAGTGCAAATTCGCGGAGTGCTTGAAACCCCAGATAATAGGCATCACGCAAGGCAAAGGATAATTACTAAGGGAGCTATCATCGATACTGAACTGGGAAGAGTAAAGATAACAAATAGGGTAGGGCAAAACGGAGTGGTTAATGGAATTCTGCTTCAAAATAATTAGTCACTTTTTTGCTTTCCATGGTACATTTGCATTATCGCAGAATGTGATTATCTTCTTTCGTTGGCTTGAATCAAGGCCTTTCCAATCTATAAGGACGTATTGCGTCTTTTCAACGCATTTTTCTATTCCTTGCAAAAATGTCTCGTAGTCTATCTCATCTACCTTGTATTTAGGGAGTATGTGGCCCACTGCCTCTGATGATTCCAAAGCTATTTTTGAGAAAAGTGGAGCATAATGGCCCCCACCGACCCCAAATATAGTTGGATATTCCTTCTGACTTTTAATTCCGTCAACAATGGCTTTGGCGCAAATCTCAGCAGCCGTTTTATCCCCCCACTCTTTGGAAGTGCTTCCTATTTCAACAAAAATGACTGGGAGAGAGCAGGTTGGTCCGTGGTGGTCAACTTCAAGACATACCTGCCAGTCAAGACCTAGATCTTCGACCTGACTTTTTATTGAGACGAGGATATCCTTCATTTTTGATGCATAAGCCACATTGAGGGTTTTATCTTTGCCCCCCATCTGGGCTTTCCCCCAATTTCCAGGGAGGTGCACGGAAAGAGTCCTTATTTTCCTCTCGGATTTATGTGTCGAAGGGACGATTAGGTAGTCTGTTTGTAAGTCGCAGGATATTTCAAGAACAGAATTGTTTGTCTCAATTATTTGTGTAGAGGGTAAAGAAAAATTCTCCTTGAGTGCAGTTGCGATGTTGAGACTTGCTTGATTTGTAGATGAGTAAACTACAGCTGGCATGGTGGGGTTTTGTATTGGCAAATATTTAAATTAAAGTGAGAAAAATGTTAATTAATATGTTATATCGATTTGACGATTTCGAGCGCTTCAAAAGTAGCGCGGTTGCGCACGGCGTAAAGGAGGATCTGGACCAGCTTAAAGGGCTTAGCATTCTATTTTTTGAGACCTATCCCAAATATATGATAATAAAGATGGTCTCTTATGAGGGTGACCCTAACATAGTAGTTATTCTATCTAAAAAGTTTTCAATGGTTTATCCGGTAATAAAGAATAAAGTTGGAGTCAGCTTAAGCAAGCTAAAAATGGAGAGTAAGTGGGGGGAGAGTACATATTTGGCTTATGTGACTTTTAGATACGTGCTTGAAGGCTATCAGAGATATTTCAAAACGCTTGATTTGGAACTTGATGCGGCTGACAATTCGCTTAATCTGGATGAAATAGAGCGTATAAGCAAGAAGATAAAGAAGTTTAGAGATCTTGTAGATGATTTCTTGCACCTCCTTATTCGCGCAGAGGACAAAGACATAAAGTTTGTAGATACGGCTGTGCTTGCTTATGAATTTGACCTTTTGCTTGCGCAAACAAGACACTTGGCCGACAGGTGTAGAACTGCAAAAAAGGAGTTAAATGTAATTCGGCAGAAATGTGATGTTTTTCAGACCATGAATCTTAACAAGAATATTGAAAAATTAACCAAGATTATGATGTTTTTGACGATAGTGGGAATTGTGATTTCAGTCCCAAACACTATTGCTACAATTTATGGGATAGGTAAGATAGCCGAAGGGACTAGTGAGGCGTTTATCTGGGGCGCCATTTCGATTAGTTTTTTGATTTCGATTTTTCTTTCCTTTGCATATCTCCACTATTATATGAAGAAATAGTGACGAGCGTTTCTTTATGTATATGAATTTTTTTGAGAGGAACATCCCTGTTTGGGGTGAAAGAGGGCAGAGAAGAATCAGAAGCTCCAGGGTCGCAATCATCGGATTTGGGGGGATAGGTCAAGCAACATTTGTGAACCTCTTGCGTGCAGGAGTGAAGAGGTTCTCTGTGGTTGACCCAGATTATTTTGACATTTCTAATATGAATCGCCAATCGCTATGCTTTCTTGGAGAGCTTGGAAAGAAGAAAATCAAGTCTGCAGAGAAGTATGCAAAAAGTATAAACCCAGAAGCTGCACTTGACGGATATGCAGAAAAATTCTGTGAGAAAAACGCTGCAAAGATTCTTGAGGGATGCGATATTGCAATAGATGGTCTTGATACGTTTTCAGATAGGGTTGTTTTGCACAGAGAGTGTAGAAAACGTGGAATTCCGTCTGTTTTCTGCTCTGCTTTGGGAAGCATGGGTATGTGTTCTGTATTTGATGTTGAAAGCAGATTTGACTTTGAGGAGGTATTCTCAAGGGCGGGAAGGCTGGCAAAAAGATGCGATTCTATTGTTTCTCCCGCAGCACAGATGGCAGGCACTCTTGCCTCGGCTTTGGCACTTGCAGTTATTCTGAAAAGGCCGCATGTGTGTGCTCCGGAATTTATTTTGTTTGATGTTTTTTCAAAAAGACCGGTAAGGAACGTAAGGCTTGCGTGAGTGGTTTATGAAAGCCTTTGGATTTGAGGTCGTTTACAAAGAATTCTGCCAGTCTGGACCATATTTTGAGATAAAGCCAACACAGCCAATGAAGATTAATCTTGAATTGTGCAAGGATAAATTGCGGGCGGGTAGGACATCTGTTGCAAACAAATATTTCATATGCATTAGAATAGATAAACAGGAAGTTATTTTGTATAGTAATGGAAAAATCGTTGTAAGGGGAAGCGCAAGAAAGGATATTGCGCAAAAGATTGCCAAGTTGATCTATGACTCAATTCAGAGGTGAGGGGACGGTCAGGAGAAGCATAACTTTTTTGATAATTTTTTTGTCTGCGATTATTGCACTTGGATGCTTAAAGACAGAAAGCTCTGCTTCGCTGGGTGAGATAATAATAACCAATTCCACTGGACAGAAAATCTTGCTATTTGTTGAAATAGCAGATACATATGAAAAGAGAATGCGGGGGCTTATGTATAGGGAGTCACTGCCAAAGGGAGGCGGCATGTTATTTGTTTTTGAGGATTCTGCACCTCGCATATTCTGGATGAAAAATACGCTTATTCCTCTTGATATTATATTCATTGATGAAGAGGGCGCCGTAGTTGCGATCGTGGAAAATGCCCAACCGTGTCTTGTGGATCCTTGTAAAACCTATTCTTCCAAGGAAAACGCAAAATATGTGCTTGAAGTGGAGGGTGGATTTGCTAGAAAAAACGGGGTTTCGGTTGGAAGCAATATAGAAATTAAGCTGGGAAGCTAAGAATCCGATGCTTTTATAATTATCTGTTTGTTATTTCTTTCGATGAGATTAGATGTAGTATGTGTTGGTCACATTCTTTATGATGTGAGGTGCTACGTTGAAGAGCTTCCAAAACCGGACAAGACATCAATAATAAGAGCACCTATTGAAGCATCGGGAGGAGGTAGTGCGGCAAATGTAGCAGTAAATTGCGCAATGCTTGGTTTAAAGACAGGGGTAGTAGGTAACATAGGAGATGACTATAACGGAAAATTTCTTCTCTCAAATTTTCGGAGGTTTGGCATTAACACTTCAGAAATAAGGAAGTTTGCAGGTTCTACTGGAATGGCTATTGTGCTCATTGACAAATCTGCTGAAGTTGAAGTGATTGAGAGTATAGGAGTATGTGAAAGAAGGAGAGGAATAGATGAGGACTACCTGAAAAATACAAACTTTGTCCATATGACTGGAACAGACTTACGCCTTTTAAAGCGAACAAGCGATATTGCAAGAATACAAAAAAAAGTTGTGTTATTTGATCCTGGAAGAAGCCGTGCAAAGGAGGGCGAGTATAAACTCTCAAAGATACTAAAAAATACAAATTATCTGTTTGCAAACAAGAATGAGATATTGCTTATAGGAGGAGGGAGCGACCCAAAAGTTACTGCAAGAGAAATAGCAGACAAGTATGGTCTTGCATGTATATTAAAATCCGGCGCAGATGAAGTCTTTTTTACTTCCAGTCGCTCTGAATTCTCAATCAAGCCTCCAAGAGTAAAGCCTGTTGATACGATTGGTGCTGGAGATGCATTTTCTGCAGGGTTTATATGTGGACTAAAAGAAGGAAAGACTATGCGGGATTGTGTAAAATTGGGAATATGGGCAGCCGTCCAAAAAATAATTTATAAGGGAGCGCAATCGGCGATAAATCGCCAATGGATAAAAAGGTATGGGAAGGTATAATGCATAGAAGGAATAATAACAACTCAACACCTAGGAGTTTATTCTGACTTTTCTTGGTCCTTAATAACTCGGCCAATTTTTGAATAGGGGATGCTTGTTGGACTCTCCAGCCTCTCAAATACAAGCTGGCATATTTGCATTCCATCTCGTAGTTTGAGTTTTAGAGGCCCCTCGTTTTTTATCTCGAGCATTATTCTGTTTGATGCTCCTGCGTGATGGAAGGGGGCGGTTATATGCACCGTGAGCCCCATTCGTCCTATAGAGCTTTTTCCTCCTATATTTGCCATTATGTCTGGAGGGAGCGAAACGCGCTCAAGAGTCATTCCTAAACATAGTTGTCCGGGCTCTAAAATAACTTCTTTGCATCTCTTTTTTTGCGTAACTTCTTTATATGACATTTTTTGTATGTCCACTGGGAGGTTTTTTGTGCTTTTATAGTTATAAAACCAAAAATCACAAGAAAGGCGAAGATCAACAGAATTTGGACCAAAGGCCTCTGGAGGTGGAGGAGGTAAAATAACTATTCGTCCATTCAAAATCTCCTTTTTTATGTCTTGGTCAGATAGGACAGACAAAAGAAAGCCCCTCTATTTTTCCTTAGTTCTATTAGTTGTTATGTTGTATTCATATTACAGTTAGTTTTCCAAACCGTCCGCAGGAGAGTTGAGGAGTTCCCTTAAATTCAGAAACCCAACCCTGCTCTATCCTTATAGTTGAGCCTTCTTTTACCTTATCTATGTCGTCTCCCCACAACGAAAGCGCTATTTCTCCGCTTTCATCTTGCAAGATAGCATTTGCAACGCGCAGCTTCTTTCCGAATTTGGTCACAACCTCACGTGGTTCTTCAAGTTTTATGATTTTGCCTTCCACGTCTACGTTGCCAATTCCAGCTTTTAGTTCAGAAATCTTTGCCATATACCTCCCTCTTGTGAAGTGGTTTAAGTAAGGGTTGATTAATACGAGTTAAGCTATAAAAAACTTTATCATGAATTAGGTGAGAAGGGAGTTTATCTTTTTGAAAGCTTGAGCTAAAATTCGTTCATTGTAGCAAAGCGAGATTCTTATGTGACTTTTATAGTTGCCAAATGACATGCCTGGAACAACAGCAACGCCGTTTTGGAGGAGCTTATCAGCAAACAGGGAAGCGTCCATTCCATTTGGAAGTGCAGGAAATATATAAAAGCCAGCGTTTGGTTTTTGGAAGCGGAGTGTGTTTGATAGGAATTTAGAGGCGAAGGTTAAGCGCCTCATACAAACATTTCTTACTTTTCTGACAAATCTTTTTTTATGCTTCAACGCTGATAATACTCCTTTTTGGAGAAAGAGAGGTACGTTGGTTATGGTGATTCTGTTTAATTGAGACAGCTTTGATGCAGTCTCTTTAGGCATAACTGCATAACCGATTCTCCAACCGGTCATGCCGAATGTCTTTGAAAATGAATTTACTATGATAAGATTAGGCGCCAGTGGGCGCTCTTTTCTTCCGTCAAAGCACAAGTCTCTATATGCATCGTCTGCAAAAAGAAGGATGCCTTTTCTTTGAGCAAGAAACAATAGCTCACTCTCTTTGTCCTCCTCAAGTGCGATGCTTGTTGGATTTGATGGGCTGTTTAGGATTATTAATCTAGTTCGACTGTCTATTGCGTCTTCAAATTTTGAGATGTCGGGTTTCCAACCATTATCTGCTGTTTCTATCAATTTTATTTTTGCTCCTATGTGTTTGCATATTAATGAGTATGCAGTCCAATAAGGGGAGGATATAATAGCGTTATCTCCTCTTTTGAGGTGCATTCTTAGAAGTGAATATATAGCAAATTTTGAGCCTGGTGTTATGGTGATATTTTCTGTTTTGCATTCATGGGCTTGAGAGAGCAGTTCGCGTAGCTCGATTTCCCCTGACGAACTTCCGTACTTCCCTTCCCCAGAGTACATACTAAAAGCGGCGGCTTCGATTGCTGCTCTGGGAGGTTTCCAATCCGGCTCTCCAACATTTAGCTTTATTATCTTTGAACCCGATTTTTCAAGTGAGTATATTTGCTCGAAAATGTCGTATAGCAGATGTCTCACCAGTCGACAGCTTTTTTATAGCATCCAAGTAAGCGAAAGTATTCACATTCTTTTGTTGCCTTTTCTATTGCACTAACAACAGTTGGATCTGAGTCTGAGCCAAGGAAGTCTAAGAGAAAGGCAAACTGTTTTGGTTTGGAAGGAATGGGCCTGGATTCTATTCTTGTTAGGTTTATTCCTGCCTCCGCAAATATTTTAAGGACCCCAAATAATGCTCCAGCTTTATGTGGTGTTGAAAAAACAGCAGAACATTTATTTCCGCCTTTCTCCTTTTGCTTTGAGATAACAAGAAACCTAGTTATGTTGGGACCCGAATCTTCTATGTTTTCTTTTAAAATTTCAAGTCCGTAAATATCAGCACATAGTTTGCTTGCGATTGCTGCTGCGGCTTTAGGTCTTGATTGTGAGAGCATCATTGCCGAGCCAGCGGTATCGTAATAGGGGATAGCTTCCAGTTTATTTCTTGAAATAAATCCTTTACATTGTGAAAGCGCCTGAGGGTGGGAATAGACTACTTTTATGTCTCTGTAATCGGTTTCTGGAATAGAGAGAAGACAGTGATGGATTGGTACAGTTACTTCACCAACCACGTTTAGGTCTGTTTCGATTAGGAGGTCGTTTACATCTGCTATTGAGCCGCCAATAGAATTTTCAACTGGCACCACGCCCATATCGAAGGTCCCAGACTTCACTCCATTAAAAACATCTGAAAATTCATTACATGGTATCGTGGATGCGTTTTGTGTGTATTTGAAGGCTGCAATCTCACTGTATGCACCATGCTCACCCTGAAATCCGACAAGAGTTGTAACCTCTGATTGTATTCTCTTGGATTCTGAGATTATATCTGAAAAAAGCTTATCTACAAATTCCTTCTTTAGGAGAAATGTAGGGCTCTTTCTAACGATCTCAAGCACCTCTTGCTCTCGCCTTGGGTCTTCAATTTCTTTTTTGAATCTTTTGGCACGCAAAGCAAACTCATTTCTTTTGTTCAGAAGCCTTAGAATCTCCAAGTCTATCTGGTCTATGTTTTTTCTTATCTCATCCAAATTCATAACATCACCTTCATATTATTGGACGCTTATTGCGTTTTTCTGAAAGCAGGATATCTGCAATACAGATTGCTGCGACGTTTTCGACAACAGCAACGGCTCTTATTGCAATACATGGATCGTGCCTCCCAATTATTCTGAGAGTTGTTTCTTTCATTTCCTTCAGATCTATCGTTTTCTGAGGGGAATAGATGCTGGACGTTGGTTTAAATGCCACACGGAATGTTATCGGCATGCCAGTCGACAAACCTCCGAGTATGCCGCCAGCGTTATTTGTTTTTGTGACTATTTTCTTGCCGGATATAGTATATTGGTCATTGTGCTTGCTTCCCCTCATCTTTGATGCCTCAAATCCCTTTCCAAATTCTATTCCCTTTACTGCGGGTATTGCAAAGATGGCAGATGAAATCTTGCTTTCAATGCTTCCAAACATTGGCTCGCCAAGGCCGGGTGGCATTCCAACAATCCTGCACTCCACTACTCCCCCAACCGAATCGTTGTCTAGCATTGCTCTTTTTACTTCTTCCTCCATTCTTTTTGAAGTTGAGGTATCCGGACACCTTACCTGACTTTTGTAAGTATTAAAAAGGACTTCTTTGTCTGACGGGTCTCGTGCGAGCCTCACTTTTCCAATTGAACGCATAAAAGCCATTGTGAGTATACCATCTTTTTTGAGTAATTGTTTTGCAACCGAACCTGCCATAACAAATGAAGCGGTCATCCTTCCAGAAAATATCCCACTCCCGCTTTCTAACTTCCCATATTTTATTAGAGCTGGGTAATCTGCATGACCGGGACGTGGCATCTGCTCAAATTGGGAGTAATCAGAAGGGCGGACGTCCTGATTTTTTATTTGCATTAATATTCTTTGACCTGTTGTTTTTCCTCTGATTATTCCGCTTTTTATTTCTACTACGTCACTCTCCCTTCTTTGAGTTGTGAAGATGCTTTGAGCTGGTTTTCTTCTATCAAGCTGTAGCTGAACGTCCTTTTTAGTGACGCTTATCCCCTTTGGACAGCCATTAATTTCTACTCCTACACAGCTGCCGTGGCTGCTTCCAAATACGCGAATAGTAAAGGTATCTCCAAATGAGTATGGGGTTTTGAAACTCATGTTCTCACCCTTTCCAAATCTTCAAAAAAGCTAGGATAGGATTTTGAAACGCACTCCGCACCGTAGATTATTGTTTTTTCTTTTGCACAAAGAGCTGCTACTGCACAGGCCATTGCTATTCTATGGTCTTTTTGTGAGTCTACAACCCCCCCTCTTAGTTTCTGGCCAAAAATTTCCATTTTATCTCCATTGACTCTGAGTTTTCCACCAAGCTTCTTAAACTCAGTAACAAGTGATTTTGCCCTATTGCTCTCCTTGTGTATCAATCTCCGAGAGCCATATATGGTGCTTTTTCCCTTGCAGTTGCATGCAAGAGCCACAAGTGGAGGAAAAAGGTCTGGACAATCGGTGGCATCAAACTCAAAAGAGCAAAGTGATGAAGACAAAACAGAAACTGATCCCTCTTTGCACCTTACTTTGGCGCCTGTAAGCGTGAGGGCATCAACTATTTTTTTGTCTGGCTGTAAAGAAGATTCACTCAAACCACGTACAGTTATATTACCGGCAATTGCACCTGCCACTAGGAGAAAGGAGGCACTTGACCAATCACCTTCAACATAGAAGGTAGCTGGCTTGTACTCCTGATTTGCAGGAATGTTAAAGATTCCTTTTTCAACATCAGCCTCTATTTTTACTCCAAATTTTGATAAAACTGAAAGGCTTATGGCTACATAGGGCTTGCTGGCAAGCCTCCTTGCAACTAAGGTGGAGTCGTTTTTGCATAGTGGAAGCGCAAATAAGAAGCCAGATATAAGCTGTGAGCTTATTAAACCATCAACTTCTATTCTGCCTCCTATCAGAGGCCCTCTAACAATAATGGGAGGCCTTCCCAGATTGGTTTTACAGTAGGCACCTGCAGCCTGCATGGGAGCTTCTATTTCGCCTAGATAGCGAGAAAGAAGAGAACCCGTTGCGTTTAGTACAACTGTTTGGCTGCAAAGGGCGGATATTGGAGTAAAAAGCCTTATGCATAAACCCGACTCTTTACAGTTAAGTTCTATTTTCTTTTTTCCTCTTCCAATGTTTTCTCCAGCACCTTTTACGATTAGTGAATCTTTTCTACGAGTTATTTTCGCTCCAAGATTTCTCGCTACACCTTCAGCTGCAGAGGCATCTTCGCAGCAGCTGATGTTCTTGATTTTTGTTTCCCCCAAAGCTAGGAGAGAGGCAGCTATTGCTCGCTGGCTCACGCTTTTTGAAGGTGGAGCAAAAATGCTTCCTCTAACATCTCCGGGTAGGATTATTTTCTTCACTTATCTGCACCCCTAATCAATTCCTCGCCTATCAGTTCAGCTATTTGGTAAGGGAGCTTGTGATTGGTGTTTACAGCAATATGGCATGCAGAAGCATACAGGGGGAGGCGATAGCTCAAAAGTCTTTTTATGGTTTCTTTTCTATTTTTGCCTATGAGGAGGGGGCGGTTCTTGTTGCCTCTTGTTCTCTTTAAAATCTCTCCTTGCCCTGCATAAAGCCAGATTACAAAGCAATTATCTTTCAAAAGAGCCACATTTTCTTTTCTTAGTACTATCCCTCCCCCACATGAGATTACTGTTTTATCATCGCTTAGAGCTTTTTTAAGTGCTGCTGATTCCATGTCCCTAAACCTATGCTCTCCAAAGGTATTGAATATGTTGGATATGCTCATGCCTACCTCCTTTTCAATAAGAACATCTGTTTCTGTGAATTTGAAGCCAAGCCTTTTTGACAAGGTCTTCCCCACGGTACTCTTTCCGCTTCCCATAAAACCAATGAGGGCTATTTTTCTTCGAGTCCTTAATTCAGGATAGCTTGAAAACGCGCATTCTCTCATGAGGTTGATTGGTGCTTTTCTTCCAGTAAATATCTCAAAGGCTGATGCTCCTTGAAATAGGAGCCACTCAAGAGGGGATATTATGGTGCAACCAACCTTTCTTGCATCAGAGAGTAGGGCACTTTTGCCGGAGTAGTTTGCGTCAAGAACTGCCATCGAGGGTTTAAGAAGCTTTCTGGGAACGATGCGCTCATGGGTTGAAACGCATGAAATTATTATGTGTGACCCAACAACTGCAGCTTTGAGTTCTCCTTTGCTTATGCCTATAGCCCTGCAGCCAAACATTTTACATATTTCTTTTGCTTTCTCAGTTGTTCTATTGGCGCAGATAACGTTTGATCCAGCTTGAGTTAGCGCCATAATGGCTGCTTTTGCAGAGCCACCGGCTCCGAGTACTACTACGGACTTTCCCTTTAGGGGTATACCGGCCGACTGAAAGGCTCTGAGAACTCCATCAGTATCTGTGTTAAAGCCGATTGATTGACCGTTTTTGAATACCACTGTGTTGCATGCACCGAGTCTCTCTACCTCCACGCTTGCCTTGTTTAATTTTTCTGCAATGTCTTCTTTGAGGGGGGATGTTACATTCATGCCGCGAAGCCCGATTTCCCTTGCAATATTAAGAACGTCCTGAGCGCTTTTTGCCAAAAGTCTAAAATAGATTGCATTTAGTCCACATTTTTTCATTGCAGATGTTTGCATTTGTGGACTCCGGCTATGGGATATCGGGCAGCCGACAACTGCAAACAAAAGCGGTTTTTTCATGTTAGTGCCTCCAGAATAGAGTTCATCTTTTTTACATCAATTTGTCCTTCGGCGATTTCCTTCCCAACGCTCCGGCTTGCATAGGTAAATGGGCTTCCCAATAGAGGAGCGACGATTCTTACGATACGTCCCTTTTGTCCCATTCCAACAACCAAAATTCTCTTTTTGTAGGATAGGAGCCCGAGAAGCCTTGCGCAGTCTCGCATTGAATTTGCTTTGCAGGAAATTTTTATTATGTCTGGCTTAAACTTGGAACACGTTCTAATTATTGCTTGGAGTTTTCGCTCAGAAGGAGTTTTGGAGTAGTTGTGGTAAGAGACTATTGTGCGGCAACCCTTGCTTTTAGCAAATCTGATTATATCTGAAATGAAATGCTCTCTGTTTTCCACTTCCACATCCACATATCTTGCCCCGTTCTCAATGGCACTTATGAGAATTTTCTTTCTCTCCGCGTCGCTTATTTTTCCTTTTCTAAAAGTTGCGATAAGAGTTATAGAGGGAGAGAATATTTTGGATATTTCCCTCTCTGTTGGGAGTTTCTCAAGAAAATCTAATCTAACTTCTGCGAATGAAAGACCACGCAGTGCATTCAGCAACTCAAAAACGGTTTTCTCTCCTACACTAACACAGATTTTATTTTTATGAATCATCTAGCACTGCCTCCAGATCGCTTTCTTTAATCTCTATTATTCGTGCGCTACCAATGTCCTCAAGAAGTGGAATTCTTATAGTGTTTGCGCGCCTTTTTTTATCTTTTTCAATGGCGTCAAGAATCTCCTGCTTGTTTATATCAATCGTTATAGGAAGGTTAAAAGTGGATAGAAGGTTTGCAAGCCTTTCGGCTTGTGAGCGTTTCAAGAGATTCTTTTTCACGGATAACTTTGACTCAATGGCCATTCCTATAGAAACACAATATCCATGGGGAAGCCCATATACCTTCTCTATTGCATGTCCTATGGTATGTCCAAAATTGAGTTTCATTCTCTCTTTGACTTCTGTCTCGTCAGCCTCTACTATCCTGCTTTTTATGAGTATGGAGGCCTGGAGTGCCCGTTCAATAGAGCTTTTTTTGAGGGATAAACAGTCTTTGCTGTTTTTTTCCAAAAAGTCAAAGAGGGTTTTGTCAGCTATGCTTGCATGCTTGATAATTTCGGCAAAGCCGCAGGATATTGCTTGTGATGAGAGAGTTTTGAGTGCTTCAAAATCGCACAAAACAAAAGAAGGTTGCCTTATTGTCCCTATGATGTTTTTGTATCCTTTAAAGTTTAGGCCGTTTTTTCCACCAATGCTTGCATCTGCCTGCGCCAAGAGGGTTGTTGGTACAAGACCGAGGGTTACGCCCCTAAGATAAGTGGAAGCAACAAAACCTGCAACGTCGCAAACTACTCCTCCACCTACGCCTACAATTGTTGATGACCTTTCAAGCCCATATTCCAAAAGAGCATCATAAACCCTCTCTGCAGTTGAAAGCGTCTTTGCTGATTCGCCTTGGCCGATTTCAATTATTGGAATCTTGCCTGGTATGTTTTTGCCGTGAAGTTTTCTTACTATGCTGTCAGTAATTATTGCACTTTCTTCTGCAACGATATATTCTAAGAGGTTTGAGATACGCTCCCCTATGAGAATTTGGCATGTTCCGCTTTTTCCCTTTAGCTTAAGAGCCAACATTCCTATTTCAACTCCTTCATAAAGCTTTGGAGTTTTCTTATTTTTGCGGCCATTTCTCGAAATTGTGAAGGCGTAAGAGCCTGCTCTTTGTCTGAAAGAGCTTCTTGGGGGTTTCTATGAACCTCAACAATTATTCCGTCTGCTCCGCATGCTACAGATGCTAGAGACATTGGTGGGATGAGTTCTGGCCTGCCGGTTCCATGACTTGGGTCTGTTATGACTGGCAAATGAGTGAGCAAACGAACGCAGGGTACTGAGCTTAAATCCAAGGTGTTCCTTGTATAGGTTTCAAAGGTGCGGATTCCCCGCTCACATAATATTACATCTGGATTGCCTTCTTTTAAGATATACTCTGCGCAGTTAATCCACTCCTCAATTGTTGAGTGCATGCCTCTCTTGAGAAGGATAGGCTTCTCTGTCTTTCCAACTTCTTTAAGCAGAGAAAAATTTTGCATGTTTCTTGCTCCTATCTGAAGTACATCGGCGTACTCAGAAACCCAAGAAACGTCGCGTGGATCCAGTACCTCGGTAACTATTGGGAGGCCGGTTACCTCCTTTGCTTTCTCCAAAAGTTTTAAGCCCTTTAGTCCAAGTCCCTGGAATGCATAAGGAGATGTTCGCGGTTTGAATGCGCCACCGCGAAGCATATCTGCTCCTGCTTCCTTTACTGCAATCGCTGTTTCAATTATCTGCTCCTCGCTCTCAACGCTACAAGGACCTGCAATTATGGTAAATCCCTCCCCTACTCTAACATTTTCTACCTTAACAATGGTCTTTTCGCTTCCGTTTCGCACCGCAAGCTTTATGTTTTTTACAGCTTCCATCTGCATCCCCAATTTTGATATTTGTTACTATAACTCATGTTTAACATCACCGGCACAAAGGACCAAGAAAAAGAAAAATTAAAAACCAAAAAAACTCAGAACCTGTGCCGACTCAAAACCAAAAGCCAAAGCTAAAGAAAGAGAAAAGAAAGAGTGTTGTGTTGATTTTTTGGTTTTGTAACATTTTTAGACAACCTATTTTTTTGTGTCTAAACCCATTTATAAACTTTCGCTCAAGCCTCCTGCCTGTTTCTTTTCTACTACTCGGCAAGTGTGTTTACTTAAAAGAAATCAAAAGTTCAAAAATAGAGTAAGGAAGAAGGTTTGGTGGCAGCGGGGGGGGAGCGGACATGAGCCGGGTCCCGCCGTGA
>JAWCQO010000010.1 GCA_038869735.1 Candidatus Anstonellales archaeon
TAATAAAGTAGTATGGATAACCCAACAATAGGATAATTGGTGATTTGCAATGAATGAAAAGATTATAGAAATCATAAAGGGAGTTATCAGAAAATGGGGAGGGGAGCCCATAACGCATGAGAAACTTGTTCTGTTGAGGAACGAGGTTTACAAAAGAACTAAAACGAACAAAAACGCGCCATTTTCAAATGTCAAGAAATGGGTTAAGGAGGCACGACGGCAGATTAGAATAGAGGCTAAAAAAAGTAAATTAAAAGAACAAGCCAAGACCAAAGGAGAGGCAGATTCAGCGGTGTCTAGAATACCAGAATCTGTCCAAAGAAGTGTAGACACTATAAAGGAGCAGACACAGGAGGTATACGTCGAGCGTCCTGTTCCGAGGATAGTTTTTGATAAAGTCTATCTTCAAAATGTCCAGTACGAAATTTCTGGAATACGGGGAGCTCTTGAAAGGATTTCAAGACAGTTAGATAAACTGGAAAAAGAACTTAGTTCTCACGCAGAAGATTGACAAGAAAGTGTTTTAATCCTTGGTTTCTTTTTTAGGATAGATGTTAGACCAGTCAAAGAGACAGATAAAAATAGGAGAGGTAGTTTTAGCCTTAGATGCTGATGGTGGAGACGTTACATTTATTTCCCATGCTCATTCGGACCATGCATGCTACGAAAAAAGCGCAAAGAAAGTTGTAGCTAGTGCTGAGACTCTTAAGCTTATTGGGAGCAGTAAGCAAAATGTAGCTATAGAGGGAGCAAACCTGCTTGAGGCAGGACATATGTTGGGTTCGAGGCAGATTTCATTAGAGGTTGATGGAGGAGTCTTTGTTTATACTGGTGACTTCAAAATCGAGCATGGACTAACAACTGGGGGAGCAGATATTCCTTCAGAGTGTGATTACCTTATGATTGAAGGGACATATGGTGAGCCAGGCGCCGTATTCCCTCCAAGAGAAGATGTTTTTCTAGAGATGGAAAAATGGCTAAGCAAAAATAAAGATAACATTGTTTTGATTGGAGCATATGAGATAGGCAAAGCCCAAGAAGTCGTAAAATTCTTAAACAAATATTGCTCAATAGAACCAATAGTAACCAAGAAGATAGACTTTTTTTGTAGGGTTTATGAAGAGTTTGGGCACCGCTTTAAAAGAGTTGTTGCTCCGAGCAAGGAGGCAGACGAGATGTACAAAGACGCATTTGTTTCTGTTTTGCCAATGGAACAAGCCTCGTTTAACTTAGCCTCCAAACTATCTTATATTTATGGTAAAAAGACGCTCTGTACTCGAGTTACTGGGTGGGCATATAAGAGAACAAAAAATGCCGATAGAGTGTTTTGTCTTTCGGACCATGCAGATTTTCCTGGAATTTTAAAATATGTAGAGGCTGCTAATCCAAGAAGAGTTTATTGTGTGCATGGAAACGAAGAGATCCTTGCAAATGAATTGAGAAAAAGGGGAGTTGATGCATTGGCAATTCCAAAGTTTGGTGCTAAAAAAAGGGTAGTGCAGTCAACCCTTGAGGTGTACAATGCCCTAACGAGAACTAATATATGAAATAAAGCCAAAAAAGTGGTCGAGGAATGGGGATAAAGGGTTAAGAGAAAAGCCGGAACTTATAGTTTATGAGGATGACGGCCTTCTTGTCTTGATTTGTTTCTTTATTATAGGATTAATGAAAGTTTAGATATTAAGGTATTATTGGTGAGAGTTGAGTTATATCAGAAACAATAGAACCTCTGTTTAGTTTTTCCCAGCCGTCTGGATAGATAAGTATAAAAATATTTTAATATAATTTGCAGATGATGGAAGACGAAACAGTAGTAATCACTGCCCAAGATATTGCAAGTCATAGTGTTTATTTACGCAAAAAAAATGAGCTTTCATTCCAACTTGAGTTTTTAAGGAAACAGGGTAGTAGCGAAGAAGACTTCCACATAAAAGCTCTTTTAAACCAGCTAAAGTTAGTTGAAGAGAAATTGGAGCCTGTTGAAAAAAGGCTTAGGATGGTTGATTTAGTAATGATATCTCCAAAGAAAGAAATAATAGATCAACTAACTGAAGAGATAAACGCCTATACGCAAGAAGAAAGGTATATGGCTATGATTCAAAAGCGTGGTCCATTATACGAAAAGATGAAACAGAGAGCTTCGTTGGCGAGAAGAAACTATGAAAATAGGGAGGAGATCGCGAGACTTATACTTTTGGTAAATTCACTCCAAAGAGAGGAGGCTGAAGGAATTAAAAGAATGGCGGAATTGGAAGGAGAAGAATCCGTGGATTTAAGCAACGTGGAGGATGATAAAAAACTTGAGATTCTAGTACTTCTTAATAGAATTGGGATACCGGCAGTAGTTGTAGGGAATAAATTAGTAAGGTCTAGTGAAGAAGATAAAAGTGAGGTAGAGCGATTAGTGGAAAAAGAAAAGAAGGTGTGGATACGCAAAGAGAAGGCTGCCGAATTTGATCGAAATGAAAGATTAATTGAGGAGGCAAACAAAAAACTTCAAAAACTCAATGCAATAAGGCAGATACGACAGCTCGAGGATAAGGAGTATGATGAATTTGTAAAAGCTCAGAATGATTATTTGGAAGGCATTGAGAGAAGGAAGGAGTTTCTAAATGAAGCAAAGAAAGGGCTATCGAAAATTGAAATGAAACGAATCGAGAGGAAGGTTGACGCTGTAATAAGCGAAATTGCAAAAGAACGCGATTTAAATAGTATGGAAAAAAATACATTCATTAAGAATGAGATAAAGGCAGCGATAACAGATATTTTGCTGGATAAAGAGAGCACATCTGAGGACAAAGAAGGAGAGTAATTGCTTTTTAAGACTAATTTAGCAAAGAATAATTCAGCTGGGCCGGTAGCTTAGCCTGGTTGGAGCGTTCGACTGATATAATTCGGCTTTGTAAAAGCCGAAATGTCGGAAAACTCCATAGAAACCTATTCTTCCTACAAGGAAGTTTAGGAGGAGCCCAAAACTGAAGAGGGAAGTTTGTTTTCCCTCTATGGTTCGGTTCGAAAGGACGAGAGTTCAAATCTCTCCCGGCCCATTCACTATAATTCTTTTTCTAGTCTGTGCCAGAGCCAAAATTTTTCATTGTCTTCTGAGAGAGTTCTTTTTCTTTTTGTGCAAAGGTAGTATAGGCGATCGCATATTTTAGCAAATCGCTTCTTTTTTAGGCACTTCTTCTCTAGAAGCATGGCAAGATTACATGAATAAATACCTTGGGTTTTCAATCGGGGCGCTGAACGCTTTTTTGAGGTTGTGGATCCGTGGTTTACAGTGGGATGGTTTGAGAGGTGGTGGGTTGGTTTAGTGACGCTCTTCTCGTTCGGCTGAAGCTCAGCAAACTTCGTGATTTCTTCTTTATTCTTTTCCGCTGAGAGTTCCATTCATTCACCAGTTTACACAAAAATTGATTTTTTATAATTTTAAAGTCATTTAATAATTGATATAACTAAAATTGTAAAAAAAGTAAAATAATGGAAAAAATGGAGTATAAAAACAAAAAAATGAGGAGGTTTTTTATTGTAAAGAGGGGCAGATTAACATAAATAACTTAAAAAATTGTTATAGACTTATTTTAGGGGATAAATTGGTGTTTGGATGCTTTTGTCAGATGGGAAGGTCAAAATAGAGTTATTAGAAGAAGATTTTCGCCTCTTTTTTGATGCAAAGGAAGTTCCAAGAAGCGTACGAACCTTAGGAGAAATGGAAGCAGTTGCGATGGACAAGAACTTTTTCAAATCCAGAGAAGTCAAGAAAGACCAAGCAGTTTATTATATGTATAGAGGCTTGAGGGAGAAGGAAAACATCAGATATGATCTTACTGTTATTCCGCCTTTCTCGATTGGAATGGAATTTGTTAAGACTTTTGGACATTATCACCCAAAAGCTGTAGGAGATTTGAGCTATTGCGAGGTATATGAAGTGTTATCCGGTAACGCGCATTATCTTTTGCAGCTAAAAAAAGCAAAGACGGTAGCGGAAGTAGCACTAGTTAAGGCAGCTGCTGGAGACTTGCTGATAATACCTCCAAACTGGGGTCACGTTACTATTAATCCCTCTAAAAAAATCCTTGTCATGGCAAATCTTGTTAACATGTATTTTGATGCGGATTATGCAGAATATAAAAAAATGAATGGGGCAGTGTATTTTG
The DNA here is from genome assembly GCA_038869735.1 of Candidatus Anstonellales archaeon. Classification (NCBI taxonomy): domain Archaea; kingdom Nanobdellati; phylum Microcaldota; class Candidatus Micrarchaeia; order Candidatus Anstonellales; species Candidatus Anstonellales archaeon. The sequence goes on from JAWCQO010000010.1 coordinate 4,158, forward strand.
AGGACGTTGATGGCCGAATCATTTTCAACAGAAAATATGTTGTTTGTCCACCTATTAGAATATTTGATGCCGATTCTTTTGGTAGTCAATTTGAAGTGTATCCAATGCTTAAAGGAAGGAGTTTGTTGGATGTATTAAATGAGTCGTCTAACCTCGTTTCATTTTTAGATAACCCTAATCTGTTAAGGTAAGGTTTCTATCTTTCCAAAAGCAATTTTTTGTGAACCCCCTCCTTTTCCACCGTATTTTTTGCAGAATTCTGAGAGGATATAAGAAGCGTTTATATTGGGTAAATTTCCTACTGCTGCTGCTACATTTTTTTGTGAATTATAAAGAATTGCCCCTATTGGCTCAGTTGATGATGCGATAGCCATTGCTATCTTTTTTAGCAATTCTGAATCAAAATCAACTGGAGTTGTTATGATTTCTTTTCCTTCTTTCTGTGCTTCAGAAACAAGTTGAGAGACAAAGGCTCGAGCAAGGTTATTTGATATCGCATCAAGCCGTTTGCCACGTTCTTTCCACTCCTCAAAAAATCTTTTCATAGTAGATGGGAGATGGTTGGGTTCAATGTTCACAATAGCGATGGTGTCCAGTATAAGTCTTTCCCTTTCCTGTATGTACTTTATCGCTGCCTTGCCACATTTGTAAGACAATCTAACTATTCCATCCTGGATATTCTCGCAATTTATTAGTTTAAACACACCTATCTCACCGGTGTGTTTTAACATATGATGCGTACCGCCGCAGGCTTCGTGGTCAATATCTCCAATAGAAACTATTCTAAGCTCTTTGCCAGGTACTGCTCCGCCCTGGTAGAGTCGGAAGCCGTATTTTTGTTCCGCAACATTTCGTGGCAGAACTTCAGTTTTTATTGGGAGGTTCATTGAGATATAATGATTTACCAGCTCCTCTATTTTTTCTTGTTCTTCTTGAGTTATTTTTTTGTAATGAGTGATGTCAAGATGGGCTTTTTCTTCATCCTTGTGAGAGCCTCCTTGCCAGACGTGTGGGCCAAGGACCTGTCTACATACTGCATTTACTATGTGCGTAGCAGTATGGTGTCTTGTAACTTGAATCCTTTTTTCCCTATCCACTATGCAGTGGACCAACTGCCCTTCTTTAAACTTAGAAGGGTGTTTTACTTCGTGAAGGACGATTCCTGATTCTTTTTTAACATGTATGACAGGTTCACCTTCAATTGTTCCTGAATCACAGACCTGCCCCCCTCCTTCGGGGTAAAATGCGGTTTTATCGAGGATAAGATAATTTTCCCGAATGCCGATGATTCGTGCATCAAACTCAAAAACTTCAGAATAGAACAAACCGTCTGTCTTTTCTATATTGCTGAGGTCTAACTTCTTTACTTCTTTAACTTCTTCATCAGGTTTTCTTATTCGTGAATAGAAATCTTTGGGCGTGTCAACTCTTACTCCTTGTTCTTGGGCTATTTCTAAAGCAAGCTCTGGAGGTATCCCGTCGGATTCGTATAATGTTTTGAGAGTGTTGAAGGATATTTGTTTTCCTTCTCGTTTAGCCTTGTCGATAATAGCTGCAACTTTTCCGCGCCCCCTTGAAAGGGTTTGGAAGTATTTTTTCCTTTCTTCTTCTACAACATCTATTGCAGTAAGAAGCCCTTCCTGCAATTTTGGGAAGATAGGTTCAAGATAATCTGCGTGTGCCCTTAGTATTTTAGCATAATCGAGATTGAGTGCAAACTCTTCATCCCACGCAAAAATTCTCCTTAAAATCATCCGTAAATTATACCCTCCTCCTGCGTTGGATGGGAGCATTCCGTCCGTTGAGGTAAAAAGAATAGTACAAAGGTGATCGGCTGACGCATATAGAGCATGAAGTGGCGAGAGCTTGGATAAGATGTCCTCCGCATCTGCTTGCAATGCTTGACCCAAAGACTCTTTCTGGTCTTTAATATTGGCAGAATTTTCAGCATCAAGAACACCTGCGGCCTTTGCATATCTTAAAAGAAGGTTTTCGTCTACTTGCAAATTCGCATCTTTTTTCATTTGGTTTAGAATATGTCCAAAAACTACTTCGTAAGATGTTGGAGATCCGTGACTAATCCAAGCAAATCGCGAAAGACCTGCACCCATATCTATAACTTTTGTAGACAGCTCACGCACTCCGTTATCCACCAACTCATACTGCATGAAAACGCAGTTTCCAAGTTCAAGGCCACCTACAAAATACTCCATCGAAGGGCCAAAATTTCCACCACCCATCCAAACGTCTTCAATAAAAACAATTTTTTCTTGGGGTATTCCAAGATAATTCATACACCCTATGTCGTATGTTAGAGCTTCATCTTTCCAGTAGAACAGCCCTGTCTTCTTTGTGTTGAAAGCGTGCTGTCCTATCATTACAAAGTTAGTATAGTGTCTGCCGGTTACTCCGACATTTGAAATGTCAGAAAATCGGATGCAGGGTTGGGGGATTATTAGAGGGTTTGCTGGAGGGTCTAGCTCGCCGTTTACAACGTAAGGCTGAAAATCGCTTATTGAGGCAATCGTAAAGTATATGTCATCGCGCCAGCGGGCAACTGTTGGGTAAGGCTCTATAGACGTATGGCCATTTTTTACAAAATATTTTTCTATCTCTTTCCAGCATTCAACATAGTCGAACTTTGTTTTTGTTGGTGGTTCGCTGATGAACTCATACCCGATGCATGAGGAATCTGCACACAAATCTCTATCTAGTTGTGCCCAGAAGTGCCGATGGCATTTTTTGCATTCTCTCCGTTTGAATCCTAAATCTCTTAAAGCAGGTATATCGTAGTGTTTCCTCCATTCTCTTGAAAAGGTTGCTTTTAGTTCTTCCTTTGAAAGCATAGGCATCAGCTGTAAGTTTATACAAATAAAGATTTTAAGGATAAGTGAACCAAAAGAGTGATTATAGTGGGCCTGTAGTCGAATACTTCAATGGGGGTTTTTATACAAAGGAGTCGACAGTGGTAAGACGTCACTTTCACACAGTGAAGACTCGGGGTTCGATTCCTCGCAGGCCCACTGGCCAACTAAGAGTTTAAAATAAGTCATATTTAATTATAAACCAAATTTGCTCCCATAGTCTAGCCCGGTCAAGGACGGAGCCCTCTCAAGGCTCTAACTCGGGTTCAAATCCCGATGGGAGCATTAAAAAGCATTGGTCAGTGTGTTATAGGCAAGTAAAAGTGTTAAGTAAGGTTGAAGGGCTTCGCCATCAATTTCTACTACAAGAAGAAAGACTTCGATTTATTATTAGCTATTAATCTGATGAGAAAAATACATTTTAGAATGGCGGTTTAATTAGGGATAATGGGACTCGGGAGTAAGTTTAGAACCGATTAAAGACCAATAAACAGTTCTTTTGTATGTTTAATAAGACGAGTAGGAGAAATATCTAGTGAAAGCGGGGTTATTGTTATAAACCCCTTTTTTAGGAGAGAGGCATCGGTATTGGGGAAATTTAGGGTTGTGTCTTTCCCAACTATCCAGTAGTAGGGTGTACCGTAAGGATGCTTTCGTTCAAGTATGGAGGGAGCGTAGCGGTGCATTGAAGGCGAACAAACGGCTATCTTTGCATCTTTGACTCTTCTTGGGAAGTTTATATTTAGGATACTGCAACCTGATGGCATTCCGCATTTTAAGACTTTCTGGATTATATGGACCAATTTTCTTTTAAGTTCATTTGGCTGGTTTATTCTTTTTCTTGCACCCCAATCCTTAGAGTAGATATGCTGGGAGAAAGCCAAGGAAGGTATCCCATATGTAGCTGCTTCAAAGCAAGCCCCCAGAGTGCCTGAAGAAAAAATTGAATGAATTGAAATATTAGAACCCATATTTACTCCGGAAAGAAGGAGTGATGGCTTTTTTGGCATAAAATTCTTCTTGTTAAGTGCAAAGAGGACGCAATCTGCCGGAGTTCCTGATAGGTGGTAAATCCTTTTTTTTCCAAGAAAGGCGTAATCTAAACGGAGTGGTTTGTGGAATATTAGAGATTTTGACACTGCAGAGCGCTGACGTGAGGGTATGATGCAAAAAACTGAGTCTAAACTGGAAGCTGCCTCGATAAGTATTCGTAAGCCATCCGAGATGCCATCGTCGTTTGTTACCAATAGCATTTTCCCATCTCAAAGATGTCTAGGGTAATAATCTTGTACGATCTCTGGGGAATAGCGAACACTCGCGTATATTCCTTTGGTTTGTTATCTTCATAAGTAATCTCTCAAGGCCTATAGACCAACCGGCATGAGGGGGTGCACCTACCATAAAAGCTTCTATGTAGAATTTGAAGTCTATGGGGTTTAGATTATGGAAACGTATTTGCTGTTCTAGTAAGTCTGGAGTGTGGATTCTCTGCGCTCCTGAAGCAATCTCTGTTCCTCTATACATGAGATCAAAGGAATGGCATATTTCTTTATTCTCTTCCTCCGGCATAGAATAAAAAGCCCGTGATTTTGTTGGCCAATCGTATATAAAGTATAAGTCTTCTGGTATGAGTTTTCTGATTTTTTCCTCATCTTCTCGCGAGAAGTCCTTGCCCCATTCAAATAGCACACCTGCCTTGTTGAGTTTTTGGACTATTTGTGAATAAGTAAATCTAGGTATCTTTTTTATGGACGGACAGGTAGAGTTCAATATCTTCAATTCACTCTCATTTATCTCACTTACTTTTTTGTTGATGTGCAGTATGACTCTCTCAAGGATATCCATTGCATCATGGTGGTCCGCAAAACCAATTTCAACGTCCATCTGTGTGCATTCGTTGAGGTGAGTTGAGGTGTTGTGCTTTTCAGCTCTGAATGCTGGAACGATCAAAAATACCCTGTCCATCCCGCCTATTACTGCAAGTTGTTTGTATAGTTGAGGTGACTGAACTAAGAAGGCTTCTTTTTCGAAATATTCAACTCTAAAAAGGTCAGCCCCGCCCTCTGTCGCTGCTGCTGTAAGGGACGGAGTATGGATTTCTTGAAATCCTTCATCGATACATTTTTCTCTAAAAGCTGATAGAATAGTGTGTTGTATTTTGAATATCGCGTTTGTGTGCTCAGTACGAAGGTCGACGTGGCGGTGGTCAAGGCGAGTATCTATATCTGCAGGTGTCTTTCCAGTCACTTCGAATGGCACTTTCTTGTAGATTTTTGAGAGCACAACGATTTTTGAGGGTATTAATTCAAAACCAGCTTTGGCAATTTGTGATTTGGTTATGCGTCCTTGGACTTGTAGGACAGTTTCCTTTGGATGTTCCATCATAGAGTGAACATCGGCAGAAGTGTCGTTCTCTTTTGAGGTAATCTGTATTAGCCCTGTTCTGTCTCTTAATATAAGGAATTTTATTTTTCCCAAATTTCTCGTTTCATGGACCCAACCGGCAAGAGTAACTTCTTTTCCTTCCTCTTTAAGTGCGTCTGAGATGTAGTGAGTGCGGAGCATGAGAGACCCCCTTTATTCAAGGGATATTCTTACCTCATTTTTGAGGAGTGACTTTAAAATGTTTTCAAGAGCGACGAGATCCATTGGAAGTTCAGCCAAACGCGATTTTTGGATTCTTACTTTGTAAATTTCATTTCCGCCAGAATAAATGGTGTTTATCCCTATAAGTTTAACAGGATAGAGCACATCTGCTATCGTCTTTTTTAGGTCTCCAGAAAACTCGGCTATCCTCACTTTTTTTCCAAGAAATTTTGAAAGCTCAGATACAACTTTTCCGTCTTTTCCTATAAGCAGACCCATCTCTCCTCTCGTCAAGATTAGGACTGTTCTGCCAAGGTCTATTGCTCTTTCAAATGAAGCTTCGGAAATATTGTAGTGTTCGTTTATCTGATAAAGAAGCCTTGCTACTTGAATATCCATTTCTGTAATATTTCCCTGTTTTAGATTTGATTTGCACTTTGAGCAGAGGACTGTAGTCTTTCCGCACAAATCACATAGTGGAGTCTTCATAAGAACACCTAGACACTAACAGCAAATCGTTGGAATCGGCATATCCCTCTGGGAGTGGCTTTAAAAGGAAGGAGGGAAGCCGGTTGTAGAGTAAGAAGGCTGGTAGGCTTTAATTAATTACCGCGGACAAGTGAGATTTCAATAGCAGATACTTTTGCCTTACTGCCATCTTCGGATGTCAGCTCTTCGGTTTTTATGTTTATGTCTGAGACCTTGACATCGGGCATGAAGCGGTTTTTTACTATCTCTGCTACGTCGACAGCATGAGATATTACCTTGCCGCGAGCCTTTATTGTAACTGTTTTTGCCCCGTTGTTAAACTGCGTAACAACAGCAAGGACATAACCCATCACTCCTTTTTTTCCTACATAGACTGTATTGTCTTGTTTTTCTGTTTGCTGCGTTGGTTGGTTTGTTTCTTCCATGCGGTGCACCTCCCTTTTAGATTTTTACACTGGAATTTCGATTATTAATAAAGAAGAGAAAATTTTAAATGATGGTGTATTGGAATATTGTCTCTTCTAGCTCCTTTTGAAGCTTCCTTGCCTTTTTTTCTGTCTTACACTCTATTGTTAGTCGGATAGCATCTTCCGTTCCAGATGAGCGGATAAGAATCCAGCCGTCATCAAAGTCTATTCGAAGGCCATCAATCAGACTTATTTTACCAGGAACTTTAATCTTCTTAATTATTTTTTCAACTGAGCTTTTTTTGTTCTGACAGGGATATTTTTTGCGGATTATAAATGTCGAAGGAAAGAATGCAGAATCAGAAATAAGGGAAGGTGAAACCGAAATGAGCTCTAGGAACTTAAGGCATGATAACAACCCATCTGCCGTTGGTGTTGAGTTTGAAAAAACATACTCTCCACAGGGTTCACCACCAAAAAGAGCCTTTCGTTTTATTAGCTCTCTTGCTACGTTGCCACTTCCAACAGGAGTTATATATAATTTTCCATTATGCCTCTCAATCGTTTCTTTTACGATGAGAGACGCCTCCACGGTCGTGACTATCTTCTTTACTCTATTTTTTGAAAGGAGATACGAACACATGATTGCAAGTTGGCGATCCAACCCAAGCATACGTCCGCGGTTGTCAAAAATCACAGCTCTGTCTGCGTCTGGATCAAGAGCTATTCCTATATCCGCCCTTTCGTTTTTTATTAAGTCTGAAAAATGCCGAAGGTTCTCTTGTGTAGGTTCTGGATTTTGGACCAATGGAAGTGAGGTTGAGCAGTTTGAAAAAACTGCTCGAATCCCAACATCATTGAGTATATCGTGGATTATGTTACTTGCAGCTCCATTTGCACAATCAATGGCAACTTTTGGCTTCCGTTTTAATATTGCTACCCTGTTTATTTTGGACAAGAGAAAGTGTTTGTATTGTTGCAATATTGAATCATCGTAGATGATTGAACCGGCCATATTCCAAGAAACTGTTGGTAGGAGATTTTTGGATATCTTCTTCTCTAACCTCCTTTCTATTTTTGGAGGAATTTCGATTCCGTGGTCAAAAAGTTTCACTCCGTTGTACTGTGGAGGGTTGTGCGAAGCTGTTATTACTGCGCCGCGAGTTGAAAACTTTTTTGTGGCAAATGCAAGTGCAGGGGTTGGACATATACCCATATCAACAACGTTTACGCCGCATTGCATCAGGCCGGAAGCAAAAGCATGCAAAAGAAGAAGGCTGGTATTTCTAGTGTCGCGTGCAAGAAGGAAGGATGAGGACTGCTTACCAAAAGCTTGCCCTACTTTCTGCATAAGGTGGCAGTCTATCTCTTTTCCGACTATGCCTCTAATACCAGAAGTTCCAAACATAGAGTTCAGATTGGAGATAGAAAATTAAAAAAGATGAATGTCGAAATAGCAAACTAGCAGTAATAATAAAAATGACAAAGGATGTGAACTTGAGATGAAAAGATTACTTTTTGCAATCACTTTTGTTGTTTTGATTGCGGCTGAATATGCAGAGTTTGCAGCTGATTTGAATATTCAAGTAGCTGATCAAGATTTGAGACCTATCGAGAATGCAAAGGTGGAGGTTACCTATCAATTGAACTCAATACGTGGAAGAGTAACGACTAGTCCAAAATACACTGATAGTAACGGGATGGTTAGTATTAGGATAGTAAACACTGAGTATAACACAGCAAAAACTGACAAGAATTTCGTGGTGGTAGCAACATATGGAGGAGAAAGCAACAGTGTTTCATATACAGTAGATACACATCCAAGCGTTATAGTTGTCCAAGTTCCTGCTTATATAGTAAATGTTTTTGTAAGGGACCAAAACGGTCGCGTACTCTCTGCGAAAGTTACAGCAAGAGGGGTGGAAAAGACAACAGACGCAAGTGGGAGAGTTTTCTTTCACATACCGCCAGGTCAGACGCAAATAGAAGCAAATTATAATGGCGTTAAAAAAAGAATGAATTTAGATGTCTCATCAGATACGTCGTGGGAATTTATCTATCCGCTCTATAGCTTAACAGTAAACGTTGTAGATGAGATGGGGAGACCTCTTGGTGCTACTGTTGGAATAGGCAGCCAATACATAAATACAGATGCCTATGGAAAGGCAAAATTTCAGAACGTTCCACAAGATAGTCCAGAGGTGACTGTGCAGTATGGAAATGTTGAGAAAACTCTAAATCCATATCTTCCATCTGAAAAGGAGATCACTGTTGCTTTTGACAACTCCCCTCCGCAGATAAGTGATATAAGTGCAGGGTACATTAATGGGTTCGTGAAATTGAGGGCAAAGATAGTTGATATTGGGAAGTATGCGAGTGGTTTTGGAGAGGGGACACAGTTTTACGTAACTTACAGGGTAGATGGAAATCGCAGGCAGACAGAGATGTATCCGGTTGGCGGATTTTATTATGAAGCTGATTTGCAAACACTCATGAAAAGCGCAGAGATTCCCTATACGATAGTAGCGTGGGACAAAGAAGGAAATAGGAATTCAGTTTCAGGTATGTACAACCTTACTGTGATTGTAGAGAGAAATAACCCACCGATTGGAAGGGATGAAAGTAAGGAGGCTGAGGGTTCAGATGGTAGTAAGATTTTTGGTTTTGATACAGTAATGATAGCTGGGGGGATTGTTGTTCTTATAGTTGGAATTGTCGGTATTTATTGGTATTTCAAAAAGGTGGTGGAGAAGGGCGAGACGCCCTAGAGATTTTTATTATTTTTGATATAGACCGTTGTTATTGGATAAGGTATGGTTATTCTGTTCTTTCTGAAGGCCGCAATAACTGCCTTGTTTATTTTGGGAATTGCTTTGAATCTTTGTTGATAGTTGGTAACAGAAAATATCACTTTAAATTGCAAAGCAAATTCAGAAAGCGAATCGAAACGAACAATCGGCTCAAAGGTGGAAGAGATAACAGGCTCTGTTTTTGCAACATCAGATACGCATTTTTTGAGTATTCGCTCAACTTTATCTGGGTCTGAGTCGTAGGATGCTGAGAATGTCATAACAATATTTGATGATGATGTTGGTGCAGAGTAATTGATTATAGTTGCTTGAGCAAGTTTTGAATTTGGGAGTATTATGAGGTTTTGTGCAGGCGTCAGTATCTTTGTGCTTCTCCAACCTATTTCAGTCACATTTCCTTCATACTCTGGGGAACCTTCAACTTTTATATAATCATTTAAGCGCACTGGTTTATCTGCAAGAATGTATATTCCGGCAAAAAAGTTTGAAAGAGTTTCTTGCAAAGCCAAAGCAACTGCTAAGCCTCCAATGCCGAGTGCTGCAAGTAGCGGCCCAATTTCTATTCCGAGTCTATCAAAGATAATAATTGCACCAATAGCATAAATAGCAATGCTGACTATTTTCCGGACAAGTGGAAAGAGCTCATCGTCAATAGTGGTTTTAGTTTGCGGCATTATTTCCCGTCCGTACCAAAGGAGAATTGTGACGGCGAGCTTGTTTGCAAGAAACACAAAAAAGATAATGAAAATGACGGAAAAAAGATTTAAAACTGGGAAGTTCAAGACTTCAAGCGATGGGTAGGTTATAGCTATTGAGATAAATGCAGAAAGGAGTATTGTAAAATATCCGGAGGCTTTTTGGAGTACGTCAATTATCATATCATCTAGGGTTGTCTTTGTTTTTTCTGAGATCCTCTTTGAGTAGTTAAATATTATAACAAATAGAAATGAGAACAAAAAATAAGAAATGATGAATATTAGAAATGCAAGAGTTAGAGAGCCGCCTGGAAGAGGAGGAAGCAGATTAAACAGTTGTAGGATAAAATTAAGCATACAGCTCACATTAATTTGAGTGATTAGGTTATTTAATATTAAAATATATTATTGGAATATTAGACTTAACTTTAAATAGGTAACGCGTCCGCTTTCGGTTAATAACAGCAAGTGTTGATATAACAAGTGAGAACTTTTACGTTCAATCCAACTGCCGAATTTAACTGATAATTTTTTTATGGAGTTCTGCAATAGGATACGCCATCAACTGAAACGTTTAAAACTGCTAGGAGGAAAAAATCAAATCGCTATCCTTCGTGCCAGGCTGGCAGAGCGGCTATGCACCCCGCTGCAGAAGGTGCAGGGACGGGGTTAGAGGGGTTCGACTCCCTTGCCTGGCTTTGGAGTTGATTATAAAGAAAGAATTAGGTAGGATATAGGTGTAATAGGATTTATATAGCATATAAGTGGGATTATTGTATCAAAATTATGGGGATAAAGTCAATTAATCATCGCCATAATCAACTCTGAATGTTATTTGGTCTCCATCTTCTAACCTTAATTTTTGTTTTATGTTTATTGGAGCAATCAGTTCCATGATAGTAAGTCCATGCGTAGAGCGGTCTGGAAAGATTACGGCTCCGCGTATTGTATCCTCGATTAAAGCAGGGTAGGCAATAATTGAACCATACGTACGCCGCCCTCGCTTAAAACCTTCTATGAGAATCGGTTTTTTAGATTTTAGGCGTAAGCGAAGCTCTATATCTTCTGGCGGGATAGTGACATTCAATGTGCCGGGATATGGATCAAAGCCAAGTAGTTTTATAAATTGCCTTCGGTAATCATGCATCTTCATAAATTTTTCTCCTTGTGAGATACCATGAACTATCTTTCCTGTGAATTCAAGGCTCTTTCCTCCAAATAAAGCTTCTGAGAGGGTGCGATAGATAGTTTTTGCTTCTGAAAGTGCTTTATTTGTAAGGATATATGCGCCTCCTTGCCGTTCGATATACCCCTCAGAGATCAAGATAAGTGAACGCCGAGAAAAAGATTGCTGCGATATTCCAAGTTCTGCTGCAAGCTGGCGCGTTGTGGCACGAACAGGGTCGCGATGGGCGCCTTTTTTTAATAGTAGAAATATTATATCGTCAAACACAATAAAACCTGAGGGTAATCATTGATATTTTATGATTAAATGGATAGGATTTATAATATTGATACTTCGACAATTATAAGTGTTGAGAGTAATAGCTCTTCCGCAGAAGTTATGCCGGTGATGAAATGAACAACCTCTAAGCAATATGCTATGAAGAGGCTAACAGCATCTGAGGCTAATTATGATTATGGATTATAAATGTTCCTTGAGAAGGAAAAGTGGGTGTTGAGTTGCCGATCATAGCGGAGAAGATACTCAAAAGCCTTGAAATTATGCCTCTAGAAAAGGTGATTTTGCACGAGCAAACAATTGCTGAGAACATAGCAATCTTGACTGAATCGATGCTCAATATAGGTCGCCTTGTTGATCCTATAATAGTAGACAACAAGTATCATGTTGTGCTTGACGGAAACCATAGGAGACAAGTTCTTCAGAACTTAAAAGCGCCGCTTGTGATCTGCCAAACCATAGATTATATGAATCCTGCAGTCAAAGTTGGAGGATGGTTTCCTACATTTTTGCAGCTACCGGCAGGGATTGAAAAATTCCCCAGCGAGGAAGTTGATTTTGAGGTAGGGAGATCTGAGCTTGAAAAGAATAGAGCATATTTTATGTTGGTTTGTGGGAATAAAAGGAATTGCCGTCTTTTTCCAACTGAAAGGGATGAGCTTGAAGAAGTTATAAGAAAGCAGGAAGAGATTATGAGGGAAATAAATGGTAAGGAAAATGGTCAGTGTTATTATTATGAGGATACTATGGCAGATGAAGCGCTTTCACAAAAGATGTATGTGTTTTGGAGGAGGAATTACTCAAAAGATGAAATAATAAAAGAAGCAGTTGCAGGGAGGCCTTTTCCTCCAAAATCAACAAGACATATGATCCCTGAAAGGATAATAAGATTAAACCTACCTCTTGGTTGGCTATACGAAGAGAAGAGTGAAGTGTGGAATCTGCTTGAGGGTATGATTAGAAAGAGGGCAGTCAATCATAACGTAAGAAGGTATACCGAACCAGTGATTGTCATTTATTAGGGTGGAAGCATGCGAAACAAACTTTTGGTTGCATGCCTGATTATAATTATTTCTGGAGCTGTGCTTCACCTTAGGATGGGATACCCTGTAGAAAAACTTTTACCGGTTTTTGCAGCTGTGCTTGGCGGCATGTTTTTTGTTGATTTAGACGTTCCCCTTTATTATATAAGACAAAGGCTTGTGATCGTTGTCATTGTTGTTATGATGGCACTATTTGGAGGAGTATACTATCTCTATGCGAAGCGAATAAATTCGATATGTCCTCTTTCTGGAGAGCTCCTATGTGGCGTATTATATTTTTTCATTTCCCTTGCAGTTGCTTCTCTGATAGCTCATTTTTTTGATGTAATTACGCCGTTTAAAGAAGGTCCGCTTCATGGAGTCATTCCTTCCATTGCATTTGGGCTTCTGGTGCTTGGAATTTACACCCATTATTTTAACTTTGACATCGGAATAATCAGCGGTTTTCTTGCGTTTTTTGCCTCAATTCTGCATCTTTTCTTGGATAGTGGAAAGAATAACTAAAAAATCGTAGAGTGATTTTGTTTTTTTTGTATCTGGAGAGAAGAAGGTTTTGATGCCTGCTTATAATTGGTTTATCTATCCGATTTTCAAGTTTCAGATTATGGCTTTGTTATAAAGAAAAATAGGATAGGACAAACGACATCAGTCCTAAAGCTATACAGTAATACGAAAAGGTCGTGAATTTTCCACTTTTAAGTACGCTTATAAGGGCGTGTATTGAGAAGTAACCGGTTATTGCTGAAGCCAATAGCCCAGCTGCCAAGGGAAGCAAGGATTCTTCTGATAAGGCAGCTTGATTTAATTCTATTGTTGATGCAACCAATAGGGCAGGAAGGCCAATTAGGAAGGAAAAGCGTGCTGCTTCGGTTGGCTCAAGCCCGCAAAAAAGCCCTGCAGATATGGTGGCTCCGCTTCTTGATATGCCCGGAGCAACAGAAAGGCCTTGACCTATCCCTTGAGCAAGAGCAGAAAGCGGAGTAAGGGGCTGTGAACCTGGACTAGAAAAGCGAGTGAGAAACAGTATAACCCCATTTAATATAAGAGTTATCCCAATGGCACTTAGGGATGTGTGCATTTCTTCAAACCAACTCTTCCCAGCAAATCCTATGAGGGAGGTTGGTATCCCTGCAAGGGCAATTAACACAAATAGTTTAAGAGTATGTGGGTCTCTGCGCAGTAAACTTGCGATAAGACCCATAAGGTCATCCTTCATATATGCTATCAAGGCAACTATTGTTCCAAAGTTGAGTGCAACCTGTAATTCAATTGGGGCATTTATGTTAAGTAAGTTATTAGCTATGGCAACGTGTGCGGCGCTGGAGATAGGAAGCCACTCAGTGAAGCCTTGGATTATTCCAAGAAGCACAGCATCGTCGATGTCCACAAGCTTATGGTTTAGGAAGAGGTATATAAAGATGTTACGGAAAAAAATAATTGCGATGAGGAAACCGCTCCAGCCTGAAACTTATGATGAACGGAGTAGCTTCTGAGCCGAAAAAGAAAATAAGCTTGAGGTGTGGTAGATGGTACTTACAGAATCGAAATACATATTAAAAAACGGAGAGAGAGCGCCCTCATTTGAATTGAGGGGCATAGATGGTAGGCTCCACAAACTTGAGGATTATGTGGGGAGTAATGCTCTACTTATCGTCTTTATGTGTAATCATTGTCCTTATGTAAGAGCAAAAATAAGAAAGATAGTTGAATTGCACAAAAAATATTTAGCACAAGGACTCGCAGTTGTTGGGATAAATCCTAACTCGAATAATCCTAATTATCCTGATGACTCTTTTGAAAACATGAAAAAATTTGCAAGCGAATATGGAATAATGTTTGATTACTTAGCTGATGATGACCAAGAGGTAGCAAAGAAATATGGGGCTGTATGCACTCCGGACCCCTTTTTATTTGACAAAAATTTGAGACTGGTTTATCATGGGAGAGTTGATGGCGACCATGGAAAAGAAAAAGGAGAGGGCAAATCGGAACTGGATATTGCGATTGAAGAACTTATAAGAAGTGGGAAAGTTGATATTCCTCAAAAACCGAGTATGGGTTGCAGCATAAAATGGAAGGGCTAAGTTATTTTTCTTGGACCGGTGCCAACCCAGCTTAGTATGTGACGTTTTATTCCCTTTATGCGGAGGAGGGAGGGTAGTATTTTAGGCAGATTCTCTTCTAAGGTTAGAATATGTGCGTTTGGACCTGCATCAAAGGTATAGGCGCAGAGAAGCTCTCTTGAATTAATCTTAATTACTTCATTAATTATAGAATGAGAAATCCTGTTTAGATATTTAAAAGGGGGCTTTGAGTTTTCTATTGTCTGATGCAAATCATCGCTTTCCTCCATTGCAAGGGAGAATAAGGTTTCATGGTCTTTTTTAAGTATAGCATGCCTGACGCGAGTGATGCGCTTTTCTGCCCTCTCAACCCTAAATGGAAAATCGGGGTTTGTTTTTACGGTTCTTTGCATGCCTTCTCTAGATGAGACTTTTTTTTCTGTATCAGAAACAATCAATATCAAGTCACGAAGATTTGGCCAATGGTCTGGCGATGCTATTTGTTTTGAGTACGAATCAGAACCATCTTTTTTCTTTCCTCTTTTTAATTCTACAAAACCTCCATATATTGAACGGGAAGCGCTTGCTGAAACTTGACGGGCAATAATTGAAAGGTCTCGCAAAGAAAGATTTAGATTAAGGGCATCGCAAGCTGCCAGAGTTAGGGCTGCAAAACCGCTTGCAGAAGAAGCTATGCCGGCTCCAGTTGGGAAATTATTTTGTGTAACAACTTTTGCACGTGTTTTTATATTCTTTATTTTTCTTATGATGTCAAGTTGGCGTGAAACTTCAGCAAGAGCTCTTCCCTCAACTCTATGTTTATTAAGGACCAAAATGTCTGAAGTAAGAGAAGGGCTAAATTCTACAGAGGTTGTTGTTCGTAAGTTCTCACCTAGCGTAAATGATATGCTTCCGTTTGCAGGAAGTTTTTTCTCCTCGTCCCTCATTCCCCAGTATTTAACTATTGCTATGTTTGGTGAGGTCTGGTAGGTTGATAGCATACAAGTTTCAACCTTCTAGAGCGATATCTTTTTCAGAACATATAGTACCTTTTGGATTGAAAAATACATCGGATATGTTTGTGGGTGTGCATGATAATTTTGCGCCTGCAACCAACCCTGAGGCAGGTAGGCCTGCGATGTCTTGAAAGTTAGTCAGCTGAACCCATGAACATTGAGAAAATCTTGGTATATTTGGCAATTTTATATAAAGCGAGTTATTTACAAAGATTATTTCAGCCTGATAATGGCCAGACAAAGAAGATGAGGGGGGCGTGTATCGGTAACGGTATCCGTATATATAAATCTTCGAAAGTGCTATTTGATCTCCACTAGTAATCTTTATCGAACAGTCGAGAGGAATGTTTTTTTCCATAAGTTCTGTTATGCTTGACGATTCAAGAACAGGAGTGTACGACGTTGGCAGCCTACTTTGAGATTGAGAATTTTGCACATCTTGCTGAAGGAGGCAGCCAACGATAGAAAACGCAAGAAAAAAAAGGAATATTGCTTTTAGTTTCATAGTTACAATACTGTTAAGAACTCTATTAAATATATTTTGGAGGGTAGGTTAAGATAGATATGAAAGAGAAGTCTTGTGGCATTGTCTTGTATAGAGATGGAGGAAGGAGACTGTACCTTCTTCTTCACTATCCTGCTGGGCATTGGGATTTTCCAAAAGGACATGTTGAAAAAGGCGAGGATGAACTTGCTACTGCAGTAAGAGAATTGATGGAAGAGACAGGGATAAAAAATATTAAGATTGATGATGGCTTTAGAGAGCGAATTGAATATTCTTACAAAAGAAACGGAGAATTTAGACACAAGGAAGTCGTCTTTTTTTTAGCGCAAACCGAAGAAATGAATGTGAAGATTTCTCATGAGCACATTGGTGCAGGTTGGTTTGAGTACACACAATCTTACAAGCAGTTAACATATGAAACTTCTCGTCGTGTTCTCAAAAAAGCCGAGGAGAAGCTGAATAGGTTATGAGCTTCTTATTCTAGCCATGCACCGCGGAGTTCCTGTTTCTCTGAATTATCAGAGCGAACTTCAAGAACTACCCTAAACTTGCGAAAGCCCGGCATTTTTACGCCTTTTATGATTACAGTATCTTCCTCCTCTGGCAAAAGAGGTTTTCTTAGTTTGTAAGTTTGCTCGCCCCAACGTCGGCCATCTGAATCCTCAATTGACACCGTGATCCGTACACCTTGAGCAGTAACAGAACCCAAATTTTTTATTGTAACGTTTGCTGTTGCGTCTATCTCGAAATTTTGGTAGATATATACAATGGAGGAATTTATAAGAAAATACGAACGTGGAATTATAGTAAGCACAGTCATGTTCTCTTTTTTGTATTGAGGCGGTATTCTTCCAATTTCCCATCCCTCACCCGTTGTTTCAAGATAGCAGTAATCTATTCCATTGTAGTTTATTCTGTCCTTTTGGGTTAATGAACAGCGCACGCCGGCAGCCATATGATTCTTCATGTTAATTAAAACTGCATCATAGCCGAGGGCCCGTAAAATAGCTGCTGTGAGGATTGAGGTATCTTCGCAATCGCCGCCATTTTCGTAGAGTGTCTCATAGGGAAATCTGGGGTATTCGTCTGCGGCAGCTGTAACTTCATCGATAGTGTAAGGGAGAGATTGAACAAAAGAAGCAACAAGATAAACGGTCTCATCAGAGGAGAGTCCGCTTTTATTTGCGATTTGCTTGAATTGGGCTGCAAGTTCTGAGATAAAGGGGAGGCTAAACTCATCAGATACGTAGATGTCGTAAGGTCTCTTGTTATGGGCGCGAGATTTATAAAACGCCTGCGTAGTGTTAGAAAGCAAAATGCCAACTACCCCCCATGTCCTTCCAGAATAATTCCACGTATAAATACGTTCTTGTATCTCTCCATTAGAGGAGTGGGGGAGTGCGAGGCATCCAATTTGGTTTGTTTTTAGTCCCTGAGGTAAACATATCTCATTTTCATTGCATCTACAATCCTGAGGACATGAAGCACAGGTTTCACCTTCATTGTATGAGCAGACATAATCGCCGCAGCACACATCAGTCTTTACATGAACACAAAGAAAATTGGTCGATTCAGAGCAAGAGTCGATAGTGCACATATCATTGTCATCGCAAGTAGGAGGACAACTCGCGGGGGTTTCTGCGCAATCGCTGATGTTTGAGACAAGCCGTCCATCAAAGCATTTGTATATTATTCTAGCATTTGGAGGTGGGTTGCTACTGGGAGTTAACGCA
Organism: Candidatus Anstonellales archaeon; assembly: GCA_038869735.1. NCBI lineage: Archaea > Nanobdellati > Microcaldota > Candidatus Micrarchaeia > Candidatus Anstonellales > Candidatus Anstonellales archaeon. The sequence continues at coordinate 21,831 of JAWCQO010000010.1, forward strand.
GAACAACCAAGAAATAATAGACATATTGCAAGGATTGCAAGTGAGGTTACTTTCATTAAAAGAAGTAATGCTTGATTATTTTTTAAAGTCTCCTTTGCATAAAAATAAATTAAGCCGAGGTGGCAGAACCTGGTAATGCGCTAGACTTGAGTTTAATAGCGTATGACAGGAGATCTAGTGCCCTTTACGGGCTTAAGAGTTCGAATCTCTTCCTCGGCGCTTTTTTCCAATTTCTATTATCCAAAAGAGGTTATCGCAGTATTTTACCAGTGAGAAAAAGAGGATATAAAACGTTTTTAGCGTGAGGAAGCAAACTTTGGTGTTTTCTCCATGTTGTCTTCTAAATTTTGGATTGTAGCGTATAGCTTCTATGTTTTATGTAGGAAGTAGTAGAGGAAAAACAAAAGGTGGAAGTCGTTATTTTGTGATTTTGGATTGATTGGTTGGATGAGGCGAATGGCTGAGTGATTGCACGGGATGCTGTATGGAAGTCGTTATTTTGTGATTTTGAGTTAATGGTTTTTGTGTTTTTGGATTGATTGTTGGTAATTATTCAAACGTTATTTTTACCTGGACAGTGTCTCTTCTCGATGCAGCCCAAGCATTAATGCCGCTGGCGCAACAAGTTACTTATTCCAACGTTATTTTTACCTGGACAGTGTCTCTTCTCGATGCAGCCCAAGCATTAATGCCGCTGGCGCAACAAGTTACTTATTCCAACGTTATTTTTACCTGGACAGTGTCTCTTCTCGATGCAGCCCAAGCATTAATGCCGCTGGCGCAACAAGTTACTTATTCCAACGTTATTTTTACCTGGACAGTGT
>JAWCQO010000011.1 GCA_038869735.1 Candidatus Anstonellales archaeon
TGTGGCTTGGACTATCTCCTTGTAGTTTCTTATAACTTGCTCTGGATCTTTGGAAAACATCTCTGCGATAATGGGATTGGAAAGGGCTTTGAAGGCCCAACTTGCGTCTTCACCTGTGGCTTGGGCTATTTTGACAACTGCATCTGGGTGTTGTGCAAAAAGGGAAGCGACGGTGTTATTTGAAAGGGCTTCGAAGGCCCAATCTGCTCTTTCACCTGCGGCTTGGGCTATTTTGACAAATGGATCTGGGTGTTGTGCAAAAAGGGAAGCGACGGTGTTATTTGAAAGGGCTTCGAAGGCCAACCATGCGCCTTTACCTGTGGCTTGGACTATCTCCTTGAAGTTTCTTATAACTTGCTCTGGATCTTTGGAAAACATCTCTGCGATAATGGGATTGGAAAGGGCTTTGAAGGCCCAGCTTGCGTAGATACCTGCGGCTTGGGCTATTTGGACAAATTCACCTGTGTATTTTTCAAAAAGGGAAGCGACTTTGTCATCTGAAAGGGCTTTGAAGGCCGCCCATGCGTTTTCACCTGCGGCTTGGGCTATTTGGACAAATTCACCTGTGTATTTTTCAAAAAGGGAAGCGACGGTGTTATTTGAAAGGGCTTCGAAGGCCAACCATGCGTCTTTACCTGTAGCTTGGGCTATTTGGACAACTGCATCTGGGTGTTGTGCAAAAAGGGAAGCGACTTTGTAATTTGAAAGGGCTTTGAAGGCCAACCATGCGCCTTTACCTGTGGCTTGGGCTATTTGGACAAATTCACCTGTGTATTTTTCAAAAAGGGAAGCGACGGTGTTATTTGAAAGGGCTTTGAAGGCCGCCCATGCGCTTTTACCTGTAGCTTGGGCTATTTGGACAAATTCACCTGTGTATTTTTCAAAAAGGGAAGCGACTTTGTAATTTGAAAGGGCTTTGAAGGCCCAACTTGCGTCTTCACCTGTGGCTTGGGCTATTTTGACAACTGCATCTGGGTGTTGTGCAAAAAGGGAAGCGACTTTGTAATTTGAAAGGGCTTTGAAGGCCAAACCTGCGTCTTTACCTGTGGCTTGGGCTATTTGGACAAATGCATCTGGGTGTTGTGCAAAAAGGGGAGCGACTTTGTAATTTGAAAGGGCTTTGAAGGCCGAACCTGCGTCTTTACCTGTGGCTTGGGCTATTTGGACAAATGCATCTGGGTGTTGTGCAAAAATGGGAGCGACTTTGTAATTTGAAAGGGCTTTGAAGGCCAACCATGCGTTTTCACCTGCGGCTTGGGCTATCGCATCTAAACTTTTTTTCATTGTCTTCCAAGTTGTGCCGCGAGATTCATTTATATTTGGAAGTAATGCTTCTGCCACTGCTTTGGCCTCATCTTTTTTCAGGCTGTGGCGTCTAAAATAGTTGTAGCGTCTAGAATAGTTCGAACTATTAATAAACTTTGTTTTGACTCTCTTGATGAACCGGTTGGGGGGTATTGACATAGCATCAGCTTTTAGTAATTATTTGTAAAATACTCATGTATTTTATTTATACTCATGTATTTTATTTATGGTAGGAAATGTTTATTATTATGGTAGGAAATGTTTAAAATACTAACGGAATCGTGCTCTGAACTGCGCCTGAAGGCGCCGAGAAGAAAGCTCTGCAGGGAACACTTTATTATAACCGTAAGATGGATAGCGATGAGATTATTGGACATATAAATTTTGTATGTGGTGTGTCGACTGCCCAGAATATGGCTAACATGGAAAAAATAGTGCAGGATAATCTAGATGTTGGAAGAAGTAAGGAAAGGATTACAGTCGAACTTGAAAGGATTGCATTTGAGCTTGAAATAATAATCAGGATATATGACCCGTACATGAGTTGCGCTACTCGTTTTTTGAAAGGAAGGCGGATAGAAGGAGGCTCAAAAAAAGGAAAAGGAGGAGATTTACTACTTGCTGGGTCTTTTTTCTTGTTGGAGTTTTCAGTGGCAGGCCGATTATGTTACTTTTTCTAATTTTTAAGTTTTTTTAATGAGGGGGACCTATATTCTTTCGTTGTTTGATTGGAGCTGAGACTAGAGCAGATGGATACTCATTTCTATAACAGCTTATCCTCCCCCATTTTTTTAATTAGTTCAAGAATAATTAAAATTACTTGTGTGCCGGCGTCATTTTGGTTTTTGATTCTTACGAGAGTGTTCCATTTATTTTTTTTACAGTTTCGGTTTTGAAATTTGGAAAAACCTAAAAATTAAGACTCTTTAATCTGAGTAGAAGAAGCACTGTTTTTCTTATTTTTAGATTTTTGTCTTTGACAAGATGCGCAATGCTTGCGAACGTGCATGTCTACAAGACTAAGTAGGGGTTTTATAAATGAGCTGTTGAGTTTATAAGGTCGCCTTCTTCCGACTTTTGTCAGTGAAACGATGCGACAGTCGCGCAAGGCTTCCATCGCATGGGATATTTTGCTTTGTTCTTCCTTAAGGGTCTCTGCAATTTCTCCAACAGTCATTGGCTTTTGTTGAAGGCAGAGGATTATGTTGATCCTTAGCTTATTGGCTAATGATTCAAAAAAAAGAGCATAGTTCGCTTCGCCACGAAGATTCATACTTTAGTTTCTCCTTAAAAACTTAAAAGCCATTCTATAGTGAAACATATATGACATATTACTCCGACTTGATTTTATATGCTATAAAGGGCCTCAGGAGGCAGGCATTAAGAAGCTGGCTTACTATTCTTGGAATTGTTATTGGAGTGGCAGCTATTGTGGTACTTGTCTCTTTGGGAGAAGGAGTTTCTTCGATTATAAAAAAAGAGATGGAACAGTTTGGTCCACAAAATATAATCATCATGCCCGGAAATGTCTTTGCATCTTTTATGGTTGGACCATCAGGGCCTCCAACTCAAGGAAAACTTTACAAAAGTGATATTGAGCGGCTTTCTGGTATTGATGGAATAAGGATAATTAGCCCCTTTCTCTACGGCGCCTTTTCAGTTTCTTATAGGGGTGAAGTTGGAACCTTTACCGTTACAGGAATTGAACCAGAAAACTATGCTGACGCTTTCCCTTCTCTCAAGATTGCTGAAGGAAGAATGCTAAAAGATGGGGATAGATACGTATTAGTTATTGGCGATAAAATTGCTCATGGGCTTTTTAAAGAGGACTTGAGAGTAAACAGCGTTTTAAGGATAAGTGGAAAAAATTTTCAGGTTGTTGGGATATTGGAAAGAACGGGAGGCACATTTGATGATACAGATACAAGTGTCATCGCGCCTTTTAAGGATATAGAAGAACTTTTGTCCAAGAATATTCAGGATAATGAGATCAGTGGTATTTTGGTAGTTATGAAAGATAATTGGAATATGAAAGAAGCTGAAGAGGAAATAAAAAAGACATTGAGAGAAGCGCATAGGGTAAGGGAAGGTGAAGAAGATTTTACGGTCCTATCAGCAGAAACCGTATCTAGTCAGGTAAAAAACATTAGCGATATTCTCAGTGTGTTTTTGGGGGCAATTTCAGCTATATCTCTTATGGTAGGGGGGATTACCATCGCTAACACAATGTTTATGTCGGTTCTTGAAAGAAGACAAGAGATTGGGATACTCAGGGCGATGGGAGCAACTAAAAAATGGATACGCTTTGTATTTCTTGTTGAGAGTGCCATTATTGGAATAATTGGGGGGAGCATCGGCATTATTGTTGGTCTTCTAATAATTAGCATATTCTGGTTGATTGGAATCCCTGCAACACCCACTTTGAGTCTAATTTTATTTTGCGGTATATTTTCTTTGCTTATAGGGATAATAAGTGGTATAATCCCTGCAAGTAGAAGTGCAGAAATGGATGCTGTTGAGGCATTAAGGTATGAATGACTATTTCTAATTTTGAAGGTCTCCAAAAGTGAGAGGTAACTAAAACGATTATGATATATTGTGATATTTAATGGTAAACTATCTCAAAGGAGGAGAACGTCGGCTTGCTTATAGTCTTCTTTTCAATAATTTCTAGCTTATCTATCCTTATACCTAAATACTCCTCTGAGGGCTTACTGTGCTTGATTTCATGAATAAATTCTGAGAGATGATAGTCGCTTTTACATTCGCATTGTATCCTTACAGTTCCATCCTTTTCGTTCCATATCCTTCCGTTTACAAAGAGTTTCCTTGAAATTTCGCAGACATACTTGCGAAAGAATACTCCTTGCACCCGTCCCGCAGCAACCAGATAGGCGTAAATCATTTCTATACACCTTATCTCTAGCTAAAGCTGCATCTATCCCAAGAGAAATAGCCCTGAGCGCCATACAATTCAGAAAGGAAATAGGGAGTTAGAGTTATGATGATGAGGCTTATTATTGAGCCCGTTAGCATTGCTGTGGCCCAGACATTTGCTCTTGCACGAGTTTCAGCTCCAAAGATCTGTCCTGCGGCGTACACGAGGCCGGCTGAAACAAGCATAAGAAGGGCAACTATTGGAAGAAGACGGTAGACAAAGACGCATAAGTCCCTAAGAGCTATTTCAACGTTTGATAATTGAGAGTACGAAATAGCAGTAATGAGAACTAAAAAGAGTGTGATGTTGAGTATTCGTTTAGACATGAAACCACATAATTAATTACATATTAACTTTTAATATGTTTTTATACAGTCCCATCTCCTTTTGTAAAGAGTTTTTTATATTTTTTGTTATATTTATTTATTGTTAATTAGTTTATTGGCCAAAGTAATTTGATTGAATCAGTAAAATCAATTGTTGATTTATTGACACAGACTAGGTATGGTGAGGTAGTGAGTAGTAGTGCATATGATGCAATTGTAGTCGGGGGAGGGCCTGCAGGATCTACGTGTGCTGCCCTATTAGGAAGAAGAGGGCACAATGTTCTTCTGATTGAAAAAAATAAATTTCCAAGAGATAAAATTTGCGGAGATGCGGTTAGTGGAAAATCAATGAAGGTCCTCAATGAACTTGGGCTTCTTCAGGAAGCTGAAAGTCTACCGCATGGGGAGATTAGAGGGGTTATCTTCTCGTCGCCATCCGGTGAGGAGGTTAGGATAGAATTTCCAAAAAATGACCCAATAAGAAAAGGTACGGGCTATTGCTGCAGGAGGATTTATCATGATAACCTACTTTTTCAAAACGCAAAAAAATATGCTAAGACTTTAGAAAACTTTCAGGTTTATGACCTTATTTTGAACGGAAAACAAGTAGTGGGAGTAAAAGGAAGGAACACAGAAACTGGGGAGGAACAAGAGTTTGGAGCAAAAGTTGTTGTTGGTTGTGATGGGGTAGGTTCGATTGTAGCAAGAAAAACAGGTAACGCGCAAACTGATCCAAAACATTTGTGTCAGGCATTTAGGGCTTATTATAAAAACGTAGCAGGACTTAGCGACAACATTGAGATACATTTCGTTGACTCACTAATACCTGGGTATTTTTGGATTTTTCCGGTTGGGGAGGATAGTGCAAATGTAGGAGTTGGGATGGTAATGGATGACGTTACAAGAAAAAAGATAAACTTAAGACAAGCCCTCTTGGATATAGTCCTAACGCATCCTAGATTTAAAGATAGGTTCAAAGATGCAATCCAAGAGGAAGGAAGCGTTAAGGCTTGGTCTTTACCGTTTGGGTCTAGACTTCCAAAATGCTATGGAGACGGTTTCGTTCTTTGCGGTGATGCGGCTTCATTAGTAGACCCGTTCTCTGGAGAGGGTGTTGGAAATGCTATGACGAGTGCATCTATAGCGGCAAAGGTGATAAGCCAAGCTTTAAGTGAAGGGGATACTTCTGCAAAGTCGCTGTCAAGGTATGAGAACGCACTTATAAGCGAACTAAAGGTTGAGTTAGATACGTCTTATCTTCTCCAGAGGTTGGGAAGAGTTACACCGATACTAAACTTTATAATAGGAAAGGCAAGAAAGAGCCAGGAGGTGCGAGAAACTATTTCTGGCATGCTTGCAAATCAAGAAGCAAAAAAGGAATTTATATCGCCCCTATTTTACTTACGACTTCTTTTAGCTTAGCGGAAAGTGGATTATGAAAAGCTTATTGTAGGTGAGAGATTTAGTGGCTTTGACAGAGGATGGTCGAGCTGGAAAAAGAGATATTGTTAAATTATAAATACCAGGCTCATTTGGAGTTGTTAATGCATTTAATCTTGATAGCTCTATTGAATAGAGATTGTTCCAACCGATACAGGAATTTTCCAGTTCTAAATAAGTACAGTTTCTTATCTCCTCCGGTTTTTCATTAGTTGTTCCACAATTATTTACGTCAACACAAGTTCTTGTTTGGGTTCTATTTCGAGGGCAGATTTCTGGACCCCACGAACTACAGGTCCAATTCTCTATGCAATTTGCCATAACCCCCCGCTTTCATTATTTCTAATTTCTTGAACACGTTGATTAGATATGGCATCGCATGTATAATTTTTGAGGCAACCATACTGATTACATAGCGGTATAAGGTTCCCCTTATTATTGCAATAGAGTGGTTTAGAGATGGAACAAGAATTATAAAGGGTTCCGTCACTACAATAGTTCTGTAGAAGAGGTTCTTCATTACATTTTCCTCAATTACAACCGTATGGACAAGGATAGGGTTGTGAGAGGCATAACATTCCATCAGAACTACAATAATACTCATTTAAACTTAGGTCGTTTAGACAAGAATCTTTATAAAAAATTTGTGTGGTATCATTACAGTTTCACGGAATATAAATATTTTGGCCATCATCACTATCCGTACATAGGGGGGAGTATATCTTCCAGTAATTATTCTGCTAATTATTCCCCCACTAATTCCACCCTTCCTTCTACTTTCTTCAGAACAAGCAGCATAACCGGCTCCTTCACCTGAAATGATATTATTCCTAATTCTAAAACTTCTCAGACTTAGTTGGTTTAATTCTTGCAATGGGTGAAGTTAAATACAATGATGATAAAAGGACATTCCAAAAATGGCATGAAGATCTCAAGGGTGGAAAATCGGCTTACGAGCTTGAAAGAATTAAAAGAGGGGCTTGGTCAAGACTAAGAAAAGTGGAATTTAATTTAAAACAAATTTCTTTCATAAAAATTGACGATTCTGTTCTTATTAAATGTGGTTCGTTCCAAAGAGATTTTCGGAATGCCGATGGTACACGAAGGAGAGAAAAAGTTTTGTTAGATCTAGAGAAATTAGATGAGGAGATAATTTTCTTTCTTAATTTTAATTCAAAACAAAAGAAATTAAAATAAAGCCTCCGCCCGGAAAAATAAGAAAAAATTTTGTTTAACTTTCGTTAGATGAAAGTTGCGTAGCAATTTCATTCTCTCTTTTCCTCCTATGAAGTTAAACGAAGGCAACAACATCATTATAATTTACGGCCTCCTTTCCGTGAAATGCAGGTTTTCGAATTGCACATAACGTATGCGATTAAGAGAAGTTTTTGCGAAGGAAAAATTGGGTGGAGCCGAGCGGCAAGCTAAGGGGGAACCGTATAAGCGCTGTTAAGTCCCTTTTTCTGAAAGAAAAAATCTAGAATTGCGAAGCAAAATTCAGAGAAGTCGCTGACGAAGTGCGCCACAAGAATTAATATTTTTTAATCTCAATTCTTTTCCCATTCTCATATTTATACAATTTCCCTTCTTCTTCGCCACTACATTGCTTGTGTGAGCCATCGCAGAAAGGTTTATTTTTGCTCAATCCACACATACAAATCCATTTGCTTTCTCCACCAACTTTTACTTCCATCGGCATTTTTTCTTCATGTTTTACAATTCTTGCCATCTTTATACCTCCATTAGTAATCTTTTTATAGTATCTTGACTATACTATGTATAACAATGAGAACTATATAAATGTTGTAGTAACCAAAAGTAAAGTTTTAGGTGAATTGAATGGAAAAAATTTGTCCAATAACAAAAACATTGATTTATCTTAGTAAAAAATGGGCTTTATTGATTTTGAGAGAATTACACCAGAGTGGAACAAAAAGATTTAACGATTTAATCAAAGAAATGGAGAATATTAGCCCAAGAACTTTATCAAAGCGATTGAAAGAATTGGAAAAGTTAGGATTAGTCTCAAGGAAAAAATTTAATGAAATTCCACCAAGAGTTGATTATTCATTGACTAAGAAAGGAAAAGAGTTGGTTAAGTGCTTCAAACATCTTGATATTTGGGTTAAAAAATTTGATGTAAAATAAGTTAGGCACCCGTAGTCAGCGATTGGACTTAACGTATGCGATTTAACGAAGTCAGCCGAAGGCTTGATTTAGGTGAAGTGAACCGCAGGTGAGCGGAGCCGTTAAATCAATGTTATGCTCTCTGACCAAAGGAAAGACGAAATTTTAGTGCAACGATGCCAAAGGCAAAAATTTCGAGTTGCGAGTCCGCCGAAAATTTTTTGCCACTGTAGTTTTTTCTTTAGGGAGTGCTGCCGTCTTTAGACATTCTTCATCTTATAAAAAAAGATGTATTTTTAAAGAGAAATGTATGACTATGATTTATGGAAAGCAAAAAACGAAACTCAATAAACATACTCTTCAATAAGCTGTATGAAAAGAGCCAGAAAGCAAAAGTTATAGAATTCACAAATACGGAATTAAAAAAGATTACTCAAGACACTAAATTTATGAATCAGTTTGATGCCACAAAGTTTGATTCTTCTGATTTATTGCCAGAAAGCTTAAAACAAAATGGGTATTTTATAGTTCATCTTGGTAAAGGAAAACACGCGTTTGTAAAGGGAAATGGCTATCATAAATTTGAGAAGATAATCAAAATAAAGAATATAGATGTTACAAAAAGTGTAATAGATGATGTAGGAAATAGCGAAGCTGGAGCAGTTTCATTCATTTACAATGAAGGTATCATACAAGATTTTCTTGGCGTAAAACACCTCAAAATTCACACTGCAAGAAGATCAAAAGTTTCTTTTTCATTCAGAGTAAATGGTTCAAAACTGCATGCTGATAAACAGCAAATAGAGATAGATGGAATATTTGAAACAAAAGACGGAATGATAGTAACCGTTGAAGCCAAAAATGTAGAATACGCCGATTTTGAGATAAGGCAACTTTTCAGCATAAAGAAGTATTTTGATATGCTTATGGAAAAAGGTGACATACCAAAAGGCACAAATCTGCGTTTACTTTTCTTAATGAGATTGAGAAATGAAAAGCAAAATTTATGCAGATTATACGAATACAAATTCACAGATGACGAAGACATTAATTCAATAAAATTTATTCGGGCAGTTCAATATAATATTAGCATAAAAACTAAGTGAATTTGTCTAAAGGATTAATATTTTCCAATCTTTTTTTACCGATTTCAACATATTTAGGGTTAATATCTATGCCTATTGAATTTCTGCCAAGTTCTTTTGCGGCGGCACAAGTTGAGAAACTGCCAGCAAAAGGATCCATAACCCAATCACCTACATTACTGCTGGCTTTTATGAATATTTTTAACAAAGGAACAGGTATCTGACATGGATGAGGAGTTTTATCTTTGCTTACATTTTTTACAAGATTAAATTGAAATACATCATATGGGGCTCTTCCGTTGCTTCCATTTTTCAATCTTTCTTGTATTCTTTTATCCGTTGGATTTTTGTAAGGTTCTGCAATATCTTGTCTATTGAATTTATGTTTTTTTGTTTTTGTGCAAAATATTATAGAATGTTGTGTTCTGGTGAAATTAGTTTTTGAATGACCCGTGTTCGTAGGATAATGCCACGTCATCCATCGTTTGAAAATCATTTTTTCCTTCAAGAACGGCAATAAATAGGCGTTATTCTCTGGATAATTAAACAGATATAGACTTCCATCTTTTTTTAATAAGCGAATACATTCGGAAAGCCAAAGTTTACACCATTCTATATATTCTTCAAATTTTTTATTATCTTTATAAACTCCACCATAATCTTTACCTATATTGAATGGCGGATCTGTGATTATCAAATCTACTGATTCGGAGGGCATTTTTTTCATTATTTCTAAACAATCGCCTACTAATAGTTTATGTTCTGTTGCCATTTTTACCAACTTTCAATTTATTTAATTTTTCATAAACAGCATTATTAACAAAGGCTGAAACTGTTGGGTGTTTATACTTATTTCCGTTCTTATTTAGCCATGCTTGAACTTCTTTTATCAATTTATCGTCTATTCTTACTACACCCATTCTTTACACCGTTACTTTTTGTAACATTATGTTAATAATGTGTTACACTTATATTTAAACCTTTCGTTTTTGAGACGCTCCTTCGTTTTATAATTAAGGTATGAAGAACAGTTTATTAATATTTTCATGCAAAGCAGACGATATTTCCGAAAGACTCGGCGGCACTCTCTTGTAAGATTTAAGAAAAAATTTCGTTAAAATTTTGTTAGACGATTTGCGAAGCAATTTCGTTTTTTTGTTTCCGTTTTGTGAATTTTAACGAAGGCAACAACGAATTTTCGGCGGCAACCTCGTTAAGAGGCGGACTCGTAATTGAGCATAACCACTATTAAGCGAGATAATTATTCGTTTTATAATATAAAACAGTATAAAAAATGAGTTTTATATAATTCATCTCAATAATAAACCATATAGTAAATGATGTCTGTTTTCAGGAAGAAAAATATGAAGTGATTGGCAAGCTTATTGAGGAAATAAAACTCAGAAGGTATTCATATCAAACAGGCAAGTCATATATTTTCATAATGAAAGAATTTCTATCTTCGAGTAAAACACCTAAATAGTTTTACTATCTTACACATCAAAAAGCAAATCAACAAAAAGACCGGCTTATTTTACTTTGGAGTTTTTTCATTAAAATGCACTAAATACTATATTTAAGAAAAATTTCCACTTGCAAAAAGGCCGTTGAAACTGTCCTTAATTTTTGAATAAAGAAGAAATAAACAAAATGATAGAATCTACAAACAATTTGAAGCATAAGATTGCTATCATGTTTCTCTATTATGCTGGCTTGCGTCTGGATGAAATAAGAAATCTTAAATGGGAAGACATAGACTTCGACAGAGAAATAATTCATCTTAAAACAACAAAGAGTGACAAAGAAAGAATTGTATTTCTTCATAAAAAACTGATTGATGTGTTGAAAATATATGAAACTAAGGAAGAAGGCCCAATTTTTATTTCCAAACGGAAAGGGAAATACAACAAGTGGACAATCCAACAAATTGTCAAATCAGCTTCCAAGAAAGCAGGGATAAAGAAGAATATCACACCACATACGCTAAGGCACAGCTTTTTGCGACCCCTCTATTAGAATCTGGCGTTGATATTCTATATATTCAGCAGTTATTGGGACATAGGGACATAAAGATTTAAAAACAACTCAAATCTATACACATGTAACAAACAAAGACATTAAAAAATTAGCAAATCTACTTTGAAATTTTAAAAGTATTTATCAAAGGAATAATTACCTACAATAAGTTAACAGAACCGAAAAAGAAAAAGTTTTAAAATATAACCTTCTTTTTTTTAGTGGTGATGGCAGATGGCAAAAAAAAGGGGAGGAGCAAAGGAAGTAGTGAGTTCTAAAAGCGTTGGAGTTAGCGAATCCAGATTCGATTTTATAGTAGGTATTATTCTTGCAACGCTTGGAGGTTTAATGACATTGCAAAACATGGGTCTTATGCCTGCTCCACTTACTCCCTGGCCAATCGTTCTGGTTATAGTTGGATTTGGATTTATATTTAAAGGAGCGTTTGAATAGGTAAAGAAAGATTTTTCCCACTTCAAAAAGTTCTCGTCCAAAACTCTAAATGGGAGATTTCAGAGTTGGGGATACGCTGATCTTGGAAGCATATTATTTATTTTTTCTTTTCTTTGAGTTTTGATATTTCTCTTTCTGCGCTGCTTATTTCAGCCTTATATGCCATTTTCAGGTAGGCAAGACCGCTTTCGTGATCTTCTTGACTAAAAGACTCTACACAATCTTGAGGTACGGTTATCTTGTAACCTCTAAAGAACGCATCTGCAGCAGTATGCCTAACGCAAATATGAGTATGTAAACCGCAGAGTACAACCTCGTCTACTTTTAGTTCACGTAAGAGCTCATCAAGTTCCGTCCCAAAAAATCCGCTATATCTCCTTTTTGGGATTACATAATCTCCCTTTTTAGGAGCAATTTGAGGTATAACTTGTGCACCAACACTTCCTGCAATTGCATGCGGACCCCATACAGAGAACTCGTGATCTATTTGAGGATAATGAGCATCATTAGTATAAATTATTGGGATACCCGCACTCCTTGCATATTGAACAAGCTTTTGTATATTAGGGACTATTCTTTGTGCCCTGTCGCATTTCAGGCTCCCTGTCACAAAATCGTTGAGCATATCTATGATTATTATTGCTTTCGTCATGACAGATTCCCTTTCTCTTTTTTGGGTATGTAAAAATAAAAAAGTTATTGGACAAAGTCAAAAGGATTCTGATGCAAGAAATATACGATGTAGCAATTGTTGGTGGGGGACCCGCTGGAACCTATTGTGCAAAGTGCGCTGCGGAAATGGGACTTAGTGTGATTCTTCTCGAGGAGAATGAAACTATTGGAGAACCCGTCCATTGTGGGGAATGCCTCTCAAAGCTTTGCACCCTGAATTACGGCATTGACTTACCTCTGGAGGCAATCTCAAAAAAAGTTAAGGGTATACGCGTAGTTTTTCCTTCTGGAAAAGACACTTATCTTGATGAGGAAGGGTATGTTTTAGAAAAGGCCAAATTTGAGCAGTATATTGCAGAGACTGCAGAAAGAAAGGGAGCTACAATGGTACTGGGAGCTAAAGTTGAGGGCATTAAGAAAGGAGAGGATTTATGGTCATTAAGCACAAAAAAGGGTAATTACACATCACGCATACTTGTTGATGCATCGGGTTCATATTCTGTTGTGTCAAATTTCTTGAAGCTTAATGAATCAAGATTTGAAACTGTGGTTGGACTTCAGTATGAGATGGAAGATGTAACTACCTCCGGCTATATTGATTTTTATTTGGATATTGAAGCATTTCCGCATGGATATTTTTGGATTATACCAAAAAGTGGTGAGAGAGCAAATGTAGGGCTTGTCACAAACGAAAAAACAAAAGCAAAGGCTTATTTGGATAGTTACATAGAAAAAATCGGGTTGGATAAAAAAAGAAAAAGAAAGACTTTTGGAGGGCTTATACCTTCATCTGGACCGCTTCCAAAAACTTATGGTGAGAGAGTTATGCTGATAGGTGACGCAGCAGGATTCACAAGTCCTCTTTTTGAGGGAGGAACACACCTTGCAATAGCGTCAGCAAAATATGCAGCTGAAGTTGCTGCCGAAGCAATAAAAAACGGCGAAAGAAGTGCTGAGTTCTTTTCAAAATATGAGAAGATATGGAGGTCGCGCTTTCCTGAATATTCCGCTCTTTTAAAAGGCAAAAACGCTCTTTACAGATTAACAAACAATGAATTAAATCAGGTCGGAGACCTCTTTCCTCAAAAAGTTGCAAATATCAATCTTGCGGAAAAATTAGCTATTGGCATTAAGCTTACTTGGAAGTATCCTCACTTGTATAATAAGGGTATCATTTCGATACTTCGTTCGTTCGGTTATTCCCGCGCCGAGTTTTTTGGTTGGTAGAAAAGTTCGGTAAAATTTTTGAGCTTGGGCAGAACTTAGAGATTGGACAAATACCACATTTTGGATTCCTTGCCACACAGACTTTTCTTCCATGTGCTATTAGCAGAGGGTTCAGATTAGGCCACTCTTTTTTGGGAAAAAGAGACATAAGGTCTGATTCAATGATTTTTGGATTTCTGCTTTTTGTCCAACCAATAAGATTACTTATTCTCTTCACGTGCGTATCGACTGCAACGCCTTCAACGATGCCATAATTTCCCAAAACAATATTTGCCGTCTTTCTCCCAACGCCTGGCAGTGTGAGGAGAGAGGACATTCTAAGTGGGACGTTACCGTCGTGTTCCAGAACAAGTTTTTTACAAGCTCCGATGATATTATGTGCTTTTGTTTTGTAAAAACCGGTTGAGCGTATTAAGCTTCTTAGCTCAAATTCATTTGCGCTTGCAAATGCAAACGCTGAAGGATATTTCGCAAAGAGAGCAGGGGTTATTTTGTTTACCTGTTTATCCGTACATTGAGCGGATAGAACGGTAGCAATAAGAAGTTGGAATGGATTTTTGTATATAAGAGATGTGCGTGCATTCGGGTAGCGCCTTTTTAGGATTTTTAAGATTTTTATTGCAGTCTTTTTTTTGTCCAAAAGATCAGCCTCTACGAAAGAAGCGTCGTGCTTATCTTTACTGGGTATTTTTTTGGGTGTCGTACGGATAAAACGGCTGAAGGGAGCTTAGTTAGTTGTTTTTTTGCATTCGCACGAATTTGCACAAGTTGGGGGACCTTAAAAATTATCTTTCCCCGTCGTATCATTTGCACAAGAAGGGGAGAGCCATCTTTTTTTGTCTCTTTGTCACCAACTATTAGATCGTAAATAAATTTTCCATCTTTTTCAAATCTCAAAACGTTCTTTTTTCCTGCCAGTGTTGCTTTTCCTTCACTTGTTTTTTGCACTGGCTTTCCGTCATATTCGCACAATTTGTAGTTTATATCAAGAGAAGGAGCGTCATCAGAAACATCCATAGATGTGCCAACGCCAAACGCATCTATTGGTGACCGTGAATTGAGGAGGCGGTCGATTTTATATTCATCTAGACCGCCGCTTGCAATGATTTTTATGTAAGAAAGACCAGCAGAATCTAATAATTTTCTCACTCTTTTGCTTAGAAGGGAGAGATCTCCGCTATCTATGCGAACTGCCCCGGCTCTTTTTCCTTCCTTTTCCATCTCTTTTGCAACTTTTACTGCGTTTTTTGCTCCAAGAATGGGATTGTAGGTATCAATAAGAAAAACGCAACCGTCTCCATACCTTCGTGCGATTGACTTAAATGCCTCAAACTCATCCTTGTATGAGAGTATAAAAGAATGAGCTACTGTTCCGCTAATAGGGATATTGTATTCCTTCCCTGCAAGTACGTTAGATGTTGCACTGCAACCACCAATGAAAGCTGCCCGAGCGGCTTTAAGACCGGCGTCTATTCCTTGCGACCGGCGAAGCCCAAAGTCAATTACTGGTTTATTTAACGCGGCAGTGCATATTCGCGAGGCTTTTGTGGCAATTAGAGTCTGGAATCCAACGCAGTTTAGAAGAAAAGTTTCTAGTAATTGAGCTTCAATGAGGGGAGCAGTAACTCTTAGAATTGGCTCCATTTCGAATACTGGTGTTCCTTCGGGTATGCCGTAAACGTCTCCAGAGAATTTGAAGTTTGAGAGATATTTGAGAAATCCATCACTGAATCTCCCAGTTGACCGCAGATAAGAAAGTTCATTTTTTTCAAATCTGAGATTTTGTATGTATTTCAAAGCATCATAAACGCCGCAGGCGATAAGATAGCTCCTATTTTTTGGAAGTTTTCTTACAAAAAGGTCAAATGTAGCCTCTTTTTCTTTTTTTTCTTGATAGTAGGAATCGGCCATCGTGAATTCATAGAAATCGATTAGAAGGTTGAGACTCCTTCTGGTCACCAATTTCACGTTTTATTACCACCTCTCATTTTTTATGTTTTCATATGCCACTCCCATTTGCTCTAGTAAGTTTACTATTCCCTCAACCATTGGGGGAGGTCCACAAATGTAATACTGTTTTTGCTGCACCTGACCAAGCTCAAGAGAAAGCATCTCTGCATCTATGCGCCTGCGGTAGCATTTTATATTTTCTGGAGCTTCACCTTTGCCGGTTATGCAATATATAGTTTTGAAATTTTGATTTTGTTGTGCCATACTGCTTAGTTCAGAAAGAAAAATTAGGTGTGAGGGACTGTGAGAACTGTAGAAAAGGAATATTCTGCGTTGGCTTTTTGTTTCGTGAAGGTATTTGATCATTGAAATTAATGGAGTTATGCCAACCCCCCCAGCGATAAAGACTGCATCAAGTGGGGAGGATTCATCGAGAACAAATTTGCCCCAAGGACCATCTATTTTTAGCTTGTCGCCAGGTTTTTTTTGAAATAAAGCTTGTGTGAATTCTCCATGTAGACTTAATGTTATGCGGATAGTAGAAGTTTGTAGGGGAGAAGAAGAGATAGAATACGCGTTTCGCTGGTTCCTGCCGTTTGGAAGTTCAAGTGAAATCATTACGAATTGGCCCGGAAGAAAATGAATAGGTTTGCCATCTAACGGAGAAAGATAAAAGCTTTTTACTTCTGAAGATTCACTAACGATTTTGTCGATTAAAAATTCTCTAATTGGAAGTGGCATAAAAGGCTCCCCCATTATTTACTTTCTATTGCTTTGTTTAGCTTGGCTATTAGCGTCTGTATCTGCTTCTTGTCAAGACCATGGGCTGCTGCCCCAGCTTCTATAGTTTCGTAAGCAGAAAGTTGGCATCCGATGCAATGAAATCCGTAATCAAAAAGGACAGGTAGTGCTTTTGGATATTTCATTGCAATTTCAAAAATGGGCGTATTTGCAGTAATCTTATTTGAGGCCTTATTTTTTTGAGGCATAATCTCACATTATATTATCTTTTTGCCGGTTTCTTTGTCTATTATGTGGATGACGTTTACAGGGCAAGAGTCAGCTGCTTCTTTATTTTCCTTATATTCAGTTTCATCTATTTCGGGGTTTCCTTTAAAGTTGGATTTTCCGTCCTCACCCATCTCCCATCTTGAAGGGCAGACGGCACAGCATGCACCGCAACCTATGCAATTTGGTCTGTCATGCTCCACTAAATATTTCTTTGCCATTTTCTACTCACCAGAGTTTAGATTAGTTGCAAATCTTTAAATGCATAATTACTTATTTAGGTACATGGATAAACTGCTATTTGGCACGGCAGGCATTCCGCTCTCTACTATACCACCGGATACGATCAATGGAATAAAGCAGGTTAGAGCCTTGGGCTTGTCTGCAATGGAGCTTGAGTTTGTGCAATCTGTTAATATTTCAGCAGAGAAGGCGCCTCAAGTAAGAGAAGAAGCGGCGAAGCACAAGGTTTTACTTACAGCTCATGGTTCATATTACATAAACCTGAATGCTGCTGAGGAGGATAAGTACAAAGCAAGCATTTTGCGTATTTTACAGGCTGGACGCATTCTTAGTATGTGCGGTGGCTGGAGTCTTGTCTTCCATGCAGGATTTTATTTGAAGAGCACTCGTCAGAATACTTATGAGAAAATTAAAGGTGCGCTAAAGGAAATCAGAAAGACTCTTCTTAATGAAGGAGTTGAGGTTTGGATAAGGCCAGAGACCACAGGGAAGCCCTCTCAGTTTGGGGACCTATTCGAACTTATTTCAGTATCAGAAGAGGTTGAAGGTGTCTTGCCTTGCATTGATTTTTCTCACCTTTACGCAAGAAGCGCTGGAAGAATAAATAAAAAAGAGGATTTTTTAGAGATGATTGGAGCAATTGAAAGCAGGCTTGGCCAAGAGGCTCTAAAAAACATGCATATTCATCTCTCCGGTATAAATTACACTGAGAAAGGCGAGAGGAATCACCTAAATTTTGATGAGTGCAATATGAATTACAAAGGAGTTTTGGAAGCGTTGAATGAATATAAGTGTGCAGGCGTTATAATCTCAGAAAGCCCCAATATTGAGAACGATGCGATTGCTGCAAAAAAATATTTTGAGACTTTATTAAAAAAAGGCCCTGATGGTTGATAATAGGCTAAATCAGTGAAATAAAGAATAGTCAGGATTAAAAATATAAAATCTATAGAAAAAACCATGAAGATTGCTTGGTGGACTGCTATATTATTGCTTTTTATTAGTGGGTGCGTAAGCAATAGTGGAAAAAATAACCTGTATTTTGAAGATTGCAAAGGATACTTCTCATATTTCTATGTTGAAGGCATTAAATTCGAAGATGTCTATCAAGAAGCAAAGAATACAGGCGTTGCGTTAATATCTCAAAATACAAAAGTGGAGGAGTTTAGAGCAAGTGGTGATTATTGCCCTGGTGCGAAAGGAGGCAAGAGTAATCTCGTTGAGAAAGGCACGTACTGTGAGTACTCGGAAGACGGAAGGACTTATGTAAAAAATTACAGGTTTTTTGAATTTGAAGAGAAAAGCGAAGTTGAAAGTTACACGTTTTTTGTTTATGAAACGTGTAGCGGAAGATTGAAAGTTTCAGTGGCTTACGTTGGCTCTTGTAGAAATGAGACAGCGTTGCGAGCGCAGATAAGAAAA
>JAWCQO010000012.1 GCA_038869735.1 Candidatus Anstonellales archaeon
CTTTTTCAACATTCCTCCACTAAGCTCTCTTCCATTCCTCATTTAATCAGTAACGACTCTATAATAGAAAGTAACCCCCGTAGGCTCTTTTCTTGTAATTCTTACCACGTCGCCAACCGACGCAGAGATACCAAAGAGTTTGAGTGCCGGGTCATCTTTCTTTATCTTGGGAAGATTACCGGGCCCACAATGAAGTTGCAAAAACAATTTCTCTTTTTCCTCCGCATTAAGAAGTTCGTGTTGAGGGACTAGGTTATGCATAATGGGAGGGTCTTTTCTCATAGCACCACGAGTAGCCGGAGAGCGTGTTCAAATATTATAAAAGAAAACATTTAAAAATCAAACTGAAAAAAAACCAAAAGTTCAAAATAAATGAGGCGAGCTCTTTATATTAGCTCTTTCTATCCCAATAATATGCAACTTAAGGGAAGTAGTCGGTTTTTATACCTTCTTCGCTCTTTTTGTCCCTCCTTCTTCATCTGTTGCATTAGGCTCAATAATTTGATTTTCCACGAGGATTCATTAGATTCAGATTGAATAAATTCTTACTGCAACAGGCAATCTTTCACTTATCCTTATAAATATTAACCTACAATTTTTCTTAAAATTCCAAAAACAAAGCCAAAAACAAAGAGAGTTTCGGTGTTTTTATGTCTGCTGAGAAAAAAAGTGTTGAAGAAAGCGACCCGCAGGAATTTGAAAACGATATGGAACGAATAAGAATAGCCGAAGAAGAAGCTTCTAAGATTTTGTCTGAAGCAACAAAAAAAGGAGAAAGTATAATATTAGAAGCAAAAGAGAAAGCCAACAAAATAATAGACGAGGCGCGTGAGAAGGCTATAGCTGAGAAAAACCGAATAATTGAAGAAGGAAGAAAGAACATAGAAAAAGAGAAGCGTGCGATTATTGCCAGTTCACGCATGCAGGCAAAAAAACTTTCATCGCGGTCCTTATCGCTTGCATACGCCAGGAAAATTGCGCAAGAGCTTGTCTAAACCCGTAATGGTTCTAAGCGGAGAGGACAAAGGATGATTAAACCTGAAAAGATGCAAAAGGTTAGAATCATAGGGTTGCGAAAAGACGAACCTCACGTAATTTCGACTCTGCACGAGCTTGGGCTTCTGGAAATAACCGCCGTAGATACGAGACTTAACGTCTCACGAGAGAAACTTCTGGATGTTTATTTCATAGTCTCTGAACATTTAACACGAATTCGAGGTATAAGAAGCACGCTTATTCCGTTGTCTCGTGGAAAAAAAAGACTTTCACTTGAAGAAGCTATTTCAAAGTCTAAATATCTTGTTAAACTTGAGGAACGAATAAAGCTCTTAGAAGCTAAGCGTGAGATGGCAGAAAGCAGAATAGATGACCTTTTAGAGCAGCACTCTCAACTTAAAAAAATACAGAACCTAGATATAGACTTGGGGCGTCTCTATCCTTCGAAATACACAGAAAGCTTCATTGGCACAATAAAAAGAAAAAATTACCAACAGCTAAAAAACCAACTAGGGCAAAACGTTACTTTATCTATAGCTCATTCTGAAGAAGGCGGGTACGCCTGCGCAATATGTGCCTCCAAAAAAGAAAATATCCGTCAAATTCTTGAGAAGAGCGGGTTTGAGTTTATCAGCATACCACCCTTGACTGGAACGCCAAAGGAAAACCTCCTAAAAATAGAAAAAGAGGCAGAAGCACTTCGAAAGAGTCTTGAAGAAATAAATGAAGAGTATCTCTCAATATCAGAAGAACATTGGGAACAGATAGATTCAATAGATAGGGCTTTGAAGATCTGGGAGGCAAGATGTGTTAAGGTTTCTGAGTTTGGAGCAACCCAGGAAACCTTCATTGCTGAGGGTTGGTGCACGGCTAAAAATTATCATCGGTTGGAAACAGGTTTAAAGAAGGTTTTTGGGAAACGAATTTTTATAAAACAAATCGAAGGCGGTGAGCCACCAACAAAACTCTCCAATCCAAAACCCGTCCGTCCCTTTGAATTTTTAGTTGAGTTTTTTTCGTTGCCAAAGGCATGGGAAATCGACCCTTCCTCAATTTTAGCATTTACCTTCCCCTTTATTTATGGCATGATGGTAGGAGACGTAGGCTATGGTCTCATCTCACTTGTTTTTGCATTACTTCTTATCTCATTAACCAAGTCTCCGATGTTACAAGGATTTGCGAAATTGTGGGCTTTAGCAGCAATTCCATCAATAGTCTTTGGGATTTTTTTTGATGAGTGGTTTGGCTTTACCTTCGAGTCGTTTATGCACGAACTTGGATTCTCGGTCAGCGGCAGTTTTCTTAAAGTTTTCTTCAATTTAGATATTCACCTTTCTCGTTTGCATGATATAAAACAACTCATCTTTCTCTCAGTCATTGTTGGAATTTTGCATCTTATCCTTGGCCTTTTCTTAGGCTTCCTAAATGAACGCGATCATTCACGAGCCCATGCAATAGCAAAACTTGGTTGGATTGGTCTTCTCATCGCAGGAATTCTTCTTGTGCCAAACTTAATGTTTAAAACGTCACTTCTGCATCTGCCTTTTGATGAAGTTATCATGGGAGCTATACTCTTTGCGGTTTCTCTTATAGCAATTATAAACGCAGAAGGTATTGTTGGAGTTTTTGAAATTCCCAGCATTGCAGGAAATGCACTTTCATATTCACGAATTGCAGCTGTGGGCCTCGCAGGCGTGGTGGTTGCTGAAGCAATAATAAATAAGCTTATCTTTGAAGGTGTTGCCCTTCCAAATAAAGAAAATGCTCTTCTATTTATTGTTTTAGTCTTTATAGTTTTCTTCCTCCATGCGATAAATACCTTCCTAGCCATGTTTGAATCCCTTGTTCAAGGAGCCCGACTCAACCTGGTTGAGTTTTATGGGAAGTTCTTTCATGGCGGAGGAAAAAGGTTTTCGCCTTTTTCGATGGAGGAGAGATAAAAAAATGTAAAACGAGGTGTGTTGAAATGACAGATATAGGAAGTGGAATTATAGCAGTCGGAGCTGCTTTAGCAGTAGGGCTAGGTGCACTTGGAACAGGATGGGCACAAGCAACCATTGGTGCGGCAGCTATGGGCGTGATTGCAGAGAGACCTGAAGAATCAAGCAAGTTGCTTGTATATCTTGCCCTTCCCGAAACAATTGTAATCTTCGGCTTCGTAGTTGGAGTCCTGATGGTTCTCTCAATAAGTGGAGCATAAAATCCTCAAATCAAAACTTTAAGAAAATACTCTATAAGGTGGTTTCAGATGGCCCTTGACTCTCTTGAAAGGGAGATTAAATTAGAATCCTCTTCAAAGGCGGCCGCTATCGAATCAGAAGCAAAGCAGAAGGCGCATGAAATAATAGAAAATGCTCAAAAAGAATCAGCCAAGATTATTTCAGCTGCACGAGAAGAAGCACAACGCACAATCCATGAAGATCGCGCTGAACAAATATCGGCAACCCATCTTGAAGCTTCAAGAATAATCTCAAATGCCAAAAACGAAGCAGTAGAGGCAGGAGTAGCGAAAGTTTGGAAAGAATTTTCTAGCCTTTCCAAAGGAAAAGACTATCCCAATATACTAAAAAAGCTAATTCTCAGTGGAATCTCTGAAATAGGAAAGGAATACGTCCTCAAAATAAGGGAACAGGATGCCGCACTCGTAAAGAAAATGGGTTTTTCCTATACAAAAAGCTTCATTTCGTCAGTCGGCGGTGCCATTATCATGCGACCAGACCAAAAGGTTTCATCTAACAAAACATTTGAAGCTATATTCGAAGAAAAAAAGAACATTATAAAAGCAAAGATTTACAAGAAATTATTTTGATGGGGCGGGAAGCACGTGATTAGCATAACTCATAAGACTTCAAATCTAAAAATACCAAAGCCAAGTCTAATCTCTCGCCTTCTTGGGAAGATAAAAAACCGCTCCCTTATTTATGGTTACTCAAATGCGCGCATACATGCAATGAAGGCGTCACTTCTTAGCACAAATCAAATAGAAAAGCTTCTTTATTCTGAAAACATAAATTCACTTATAGGACTTCTTGAACAGACCTCTTACAAAAAAGACATCTCCCAACTTGCAATAAAATATACAAAAGAAGAACTTGTTGAGCATGCAATAAACCATCATTTCTGTCGCGAAATTCAGAAAGTCCTTAAGATAGCTCCAAATGGCTCAAAACCAGTTCTTACAGCCATGCTTCAGCGCTACGATATATCAAATATTAAGACTATCCTGCTTGCTAAAGCCTTGCAAAAGAAAAAAGAAGAATTTATCGACTTGCTCATGCCTGCAGGGCAGCTTAGCATGAGGTTTTTTGAAAAGATGATAGATGCAGAGGACACCATTGAGGCAGCAAAGATGCTTGTCGGCACTGACTTTGAGATTCCTCACGAAATTTTGCAAAGAGGGAATGTTCATGAAATGATAAAGCATATTGAAAAAAACTACTACTCATCCATTTTTGAGAGAACATTTATAAGCGAGTACGAAGACACAAAACTTCACGACTTTTCTACACTAGAAATAGATAAAAAAAACATATTGGACAACTTAAGGTGCAAGCTCTTTACTGCTCAGGGACACGAATGTGCAATAAAAAAAGGGGGAAAACGGCCATTTATTGGCAGAATAACGGAATCAACGCTTAATCGTATCCACTCACTCCCTACGATTGAGGATGAAATAAAAGAAGTTGAGAAGATTTTGGGTATCGAAGGACTAAATGAAAAATACAACCAACATAAATCTATTGCTTTTATAGAGTTGGAAATAGAAAAACGTGTTTCACAAAAACTGCTACACTCCTTCCACAAAAGCATTCTTTCAATAGGTACTCTTATTGGATATATCCTACTAAAAGAAGAGGAGATAAATAACATAAGAAAGATAACACGGGGCAAGCAATACGGACTTCCAACTGAGCTAATAAAAGACATGCTTGTAATCATAAGCTAAGGTGACCTGTGATATGGATGAATCAAAGAAAGAAATTGTAGTGGTAGGCGATAGCGCTACAGTGAGAGGTTTTCGATTAGCCGGAATAGATAAAACTTTTTCTGTAACTGAAAATGAGGAAGGTTGTAAAAAAATCATCGAGCTCATCTCACAGCAAGATGTGGGACTGATAATTACAACAGATAACCTTGTCGAGAGCTGCGAAAGAAGAATAAAACAAAAAATAGCAAGTACGGTTAAGCCAATTATAATCACTGTTCCAGGAATTAGGGGGCCTATCGAAGAGGAGGAGTCAATTTCAAAATTAATAAAGAGAGCATTAGGCATCTCGCTTAACATGGGAAACTCTAATCAAAAGGAGGGAGAAAATGGGAGAGCTCTATAAGATTTCAGGTCCAGTAGTTGTTGCAAAGGACATTGACGGAGCAAAGATGTATGATGTAGTAAAAGTAGGGAAACTTGGATTAACAGGCGAAATAATTAAGATAGATGGTGCTTTCGCTACTATTCAGGTATACGAAGATACTTCTGGTCTTAGACCCGGTGAGCCGATCGTAAGTACTCATGAACCACTCTCGATTGAGTTAGGACCAGGCCTTCTCACTTCAATTTATGATGGAATTCAAAGACCACTTGATAAAATTGCAAAGAAGGCAGGAGTCTTTGTATCTAGGGGGGTGAGCATCCCTGCCATTGACAGGCAAAAGAAGTGGAATTTTAAACCAATTGTTAAGAGTGGGACCAAAATAAAAGTTGGAGATGTGCTTGGAACAGTGCAGGAGACTGAACTCATTGAACACAGAATTCTTTCTCCTGTAGCTGGAACCATTCGTTCGATTTCATCCGGCAAGTTTACTGTTGAGGATACGGTGGCAAAAATCTTTGATGGAACAAAAGAGCATAAAATTAGCATGCTTCAAAGGTGGTTTGTTCGCAAACCGCGCCCCGTCCTTGATAGGCTCGATCCCCAAATTCCTCTTATAACAGGCCAGCGAGTTATCGATGTTTTCTTTCCGATAGCAAAGGGAGGGACCGCTTGCGTTCCAGGACCCTTTGGCTCGGGCAAAACAGTTATTCAGCATCAATTTGCAAAATGGTCCGACACTCAGATAGTAGTGTACGTTGGATGCGGAGAGCGAGGGAATGAGATGACTGAAGTGCTCACAGAGTTTCCAAGACTAATCGATCCTAAAACAGGAAAGCCACTTATGCAAAGGACGGTTCTTATAGCCAACACCTCAAATATGCCGGTTGCCGCTCGCGAAGCATCCATCTATACGGCCATCACGATTGCAGAGTATTATCGTGATATGGGATATGATGTTGCCCTTATGGCTGATTCGACATCTCGATGGGCAGAAGCCATGAGAGAAATTGGCGGACGTCTTGAAGAGATGCCCGGTGAGGAGGGATATCCCGCATATCTGGGACGCAGACTTTCAGAGTTTTATGAGAGGGCAGGAAGAGCACAATGCTTAGGTTCTCATCCTAGGTACGGTTCAGTTACTATAATAGGAGCCGTTTCTCCACCAGGGGGCGACATAAATGAACCGGTTTCTCAAAATACATTTCGTGTAACAAAGGTGTTTCTCGCGCTTGATGCATCTCTTGCGCAAAGGAGGCACTTCCCTGCCTTTAATTGGCTCAGGTCATACTCGCTATATACATCAACACTTGATGACTGGTATAAGAAAAACATATCCGCTGATTGGATAGACCTACGAAAAGAAGCGATGGCTCTTCTCCAAAAAGAGGCAGAGCTCCAGGAAATAGTCCAACTAGTAGGCCCTGATGCCCTTCCTGATAAAGAGCAAGCAATACTCGCTACAACCAAGATGATACGTGAAGATTTTCTTCAGCAATCAGCGTATCATGAGATAGATACTTACACTCCCCTCAAAAAGCAATACCTCATGTTAAAAAATATCCTTCATTTCCATTACAGGGCAATGAATGCAATCGATCTTGGAGTTAGCGTAAAAGAAATATCACGTCTGAAGGTTCGTGAAAAAATAGCCCGCAGCAAAGAAATCCCAAATAACCAATTAAATGAATTAGAAAATATTTTGCAACAGATAAATTTGGAATTCGACTCCATTACAAAAGGCTTTGTGGAGTCAGAGAAAAATAAATAACCATTATCCGAAGGGGTGTTTAGAGATGAAGGAGTATAAAACCATAACAAGAATAAGCGGTCCTCTTGTTTTTGTAAGCGATGTTGATAATGTTGCCTATGGTGAGATTGTTGAGATATCTCTTTCATCTGGAGAGAGAAAAATAGGTCAAGTCCTTGAAACAAGCAAGGGAATCGCAGTTGTCCAAGTTTTTGGTCCGACGGCAGGTATAGACATAGAGAATACTTCTGTAAAATTTCTTGGAGAGACAATGCGCATTGGCGTTTCAGAGGAGATGCTCGGCCGAATCTTTGATGGTCTTGGAAATCCTATAGATGGAGGCCCACCAATCATTCCTCAAAAAAGGTTAGACATAAATGGAGAAGCAATAAACCCTTATTCACGAGATGAGCCACGTGACTTTATTCAAACAGGAATATCTACCATCGATGGTATGAATACTCTTGTAAGAGGACAAAAACTACCAATATTTTCTGGAAGCGGACTTCCGCATAATGAGCTTGCTGCGCAGATTGCTAGGCAAGCAAAAACGAAAGGGAAAGGTGAAGAATTTGCAGTTGTATTTGCAGCAGTAGGCATTACCTATGAGGAGGCATCTTATTTTATGCGCGATTTTGAAAAGACCGGAGCTTTACGCAGAGCTGTTCTATTTCTCAATCTTGCAAACGACCCCTCTATAGAGCGCCTTATTACTCCTCGCCTTGCCCTAACTACCGCTGAATATCTTGCTTATGAAAAAGACTTCCACGTGCTTGTGATCATAACTGACATGACCAACTACTGTGAGGCACTCAGAGAGATAGCCGCAGCCCGGGAGGAAGTTCCCGGCAGGCGAGGTTATCCTGGATATATGTATACTGATCTTTCATCAATTTATGAACGGGCAGGAAGAATAAAGGGCCGTAAAGGCACAGTAACCCAACTCTCAATTTTAACTATGCCCGGAGACGATATAACACACCCAATCCCGGACTTGACTGGCTACATTACTGAAGGTCAGATAGTCCTTAGCCGTGACTTGCATCGGAAAAATATCTCACCACCAGTTGATGTGCTGCCTTGTCTTTCTCGTCTTATGAACCTTGGTATAGGGGCCGAGCGGACACGCGAAGATCATCGAAGCGTAGCTGACCAACTCTATGCAGCCTATGCTACGGGCAGAGACCTACGCTCACTTTCTGCAGTTGTAGGTGAAGAAGCACTTTCTGAAATAGACCGTCTATATCTCCGTTTTGCTGATACATTTGAAAAGCGCTTTATTTCCCAAGGCAACTACGAAGATCGTTCAATTGAACAGACACTGGAGCTTGGGTGGGAACTCCT
Source organism: Candidatus Anstonellales archaeon (assembly GCA_038869735.1). Taxonomy (NCBI): domain Archaea; kingdom Nanobdellati; phylum Microcaldota; class Candidatus Micrarchaeia; order Candidatus Anstonellales; species Candidatus Anstonellales archaeon. The sequence goes on from JAWCQO010000012.1 coordinate 8,401, forward strand.
CTCACTTCTCCCCTCATCAGAATTAAAGAGAGTAAGGGAAGAATTTATAGAAAAATACGGAAAGAAGTACTACGAAAAAAATGAAAAGGGACATTAGAAAATGGAAGAAAGAATAAATCCTACTAGGATGGAGCTTCTAAAAGCTCGCCAGCGCACGAAGCTTGCCACCAAAGGCCATTCTTTGTTAAAACAAAAAAGAGATGCACTAGTTCTTGAGTTTTTTAATCTCCTAAAAAAAGCCGCCGATCTCCGAGAAATCTTAAACAGTCACATGAAAATGGCTTATGCAGCGCTTGCAATTGCTGAAAGCTGTCATGGAGAAGTTGAGGTAGAAGCAGCAGCAATGACCGTTTCTCGTGCACCTAAAATACAGATAGAAGTCAAAAATGTTATGGGCGTACTTATCCCCTCAGTTACGGTTGAGGCATTGCCGCCTCAAGAAATCGATTTTGAAGGTCGCTTTCTAACCTCAAGTGCTAAAATAGACGAGGCTTCTGAGGCATTTAAAAAAGCCCTTGATATGATAGTCAAGCTCGCTGAAACTGAAAGCGCTATGAGGCGCCTTATAAAAGAAATAGAGCATACAAAAAGAAGAGTAAACTCTCTGGAATACATTATAATTCCTCGTCTTAAGCTTCAAGCCAGAACAATTGCCTTCTATCTTGAAGAAATGGAACGAAATTCGTTTTTTATGCTTAAAATGATTAAAAAGAAATTGGAATAAAACGGTTAAAACAAAAAGTCTTTTTCCTCTACATCTAAAATTAGAACAGCTGCCACCTATAAGCACTAAACACGTCTACGTCTACTACTCATTTCACTCCGTTTTCTCCTTATAAGCTCTTGCTTTATTGATAACTGCATATTGGGGTCTACATTCTCATCAACCATAACATTTGCTCCAATCCAACAACCATTCCCAATCATCTTTCCTGGCATGACTGAGGAGAGCACCCCCATCTTTACATCATCTCCTATAATTGCACCCAGTTTGTTTCTTTTTGTATCAACAATAACGTCATTGACCTTTGTCTTTATGTTACTTTCATCAAAGCGAAAATTTGCGATTTGTACGCCGGCACCAAAATTACATCTTTCGCCGACTATGCTATCACCTATGTAAGCAAGATGTTTTGCATTGACTGAATCAAATACGATGCTGTTTTTAACTGTCGTAGAGTCTCCGATACAGCAGTTTGCTCCAATGCTTGTAGCTCCACGTACATAAGAATGTGGACCAATAACTGAGTTTTCACCAACATAAAGTGGCCCTTCAATGTAACTTGAGATTATTTTTGCATCTTTTTCCATGTAGACCTTTCCTCTTATAATCGAACCTTCAACATCTCCAAACCTAGCTGGAAGTCTTTCAAGGAGAAATCTGTTAGCATCAAAAAGCTGCCATGGAAGACCCATGTCTAACCAGTAGTCCGAAATTTCGACACCGCATGCATTCCCATCTTTAAGAAGATCAGTTACCTCATATTCGCCTCGGGGAGAGACTTTTATCATTTCCATTTTCTTAAAAACCGACGGCTCAAACACATAAATTGAACAGTTAGTAAGACCCTCCTTTGGTTTTTTTGGCTTTTCTTCGAAAGACACTATTCGTCCATTTTCTAAATTGGCTATCCCATAGTCTTCAGGATTCTCAATCCTTTTTAAAGCTGCAGTAATCTCCCCACAATGAGCATTAGCAAGCTTCCTAAATACGTTTGCTTCTGTGATTATATCGCCGGCGACTCCAAAAAATGTTCCGTTGACTAACTCCCTTGCTTCTAAAAACGCTGCAGCCGTGCCATACCTCTTTTTCTGAACTACAAACTCTATTTTTATCCCAAGATTTATCTTTTCAAAATACTCCAAGATTCTCTCCTTTTTATAGCCAATAACTATAACAACCCTTTTCACACCAACTTCTTTAAGATTTTCAATGACATGTCTTAGAATCGGCTTTCCGGCTAGGTTTATCATACATTTTGGTCGAGTATATGTAAGTGGCCTGAGTCTCTTTCCTTCTCCAGCGGCTAATACAACTGCTTCCGATATTGTCATTATCCATCCCTCTACTCATCATCAATTCATCATCTTTCCATACTCACTCTTATTACTAAAACACTTTAAATAACTGCACCAGCTCTCTTTTTTGCTTCATGTGAAATCAGTGTTTGCATCTCAAACAGCTTTTTAACCTCTTTGGTAGTTGTAACATCATAAATCCCCTTGTCCTCTCTTATAGCAAGGATTCGCGGAAACCTGAGAGCAAGACCCCTTCCGTTCTCAAATCCACACGTATGCATTGGAGAATGCGAAATTTCATCTGCAGTAATTGAAATTACGTATCGTGGACGACACCAGAAATCCGGAACTATTTTTGAGTCTAAATTTTTTGGTTTTTCGTTGATTGCAATTTTTTTAAGCATGCCCTGCAATTTCTGCATCTCATCTTCAGTGAATCCGCTTCCAACGCGGGCTATTGTTTCAAATTTTTCTAGCTCATCATTCCAAACTGCTGCAAGTATTCCCCCAAACTTAAACTCTGCTCTCTGCCCCTTTCCAAGATAATATCCAACTATCACTGCATCTATGGTATCAGCCATCTGCCCATACGATTTTTTAAGCTTTATCCAAGCAAATTTTCTTGCCCCTGCAATATATGGGGCGTTTAGGTCCTTTGCTATAATCCCTTCCAATCCCTTTTTAATACACCCCTCAAAAAACGTCGCTATTTCCTTTGGAGAATCGGTAACAATCAATTCTGATGGCTGAAGTGTTGTCCCACCCTTAAACAATCTTTCCAGTTCCTCTCTTCTTTTAGAAAATGGCATTAGCGTCATATCCGTCCCATCAATTTCAAGGACATCAAAAACAAACAAGCGAAGTGGAAAATCACGTGACATCTCTTCTACCCCATATTTTCTTTTTCTCTGAACTGTCGTCTGAAATGATAGATACCTTCCTTCTTTTTGCGAAAAAGCAAGTGCTTCACCTTCAAAAATAACCTCCTTTACGCCTAGCGCCATTACTGCTTCCACAATTTCGGGAAACATAGGTGTAACTTTTTCCAGTTTTCTAGAGTAAATCTCAATCATGTTTCCTTTTTTATGAACTTGCATACGCAGACCATCGTATTTAGAATCCACTCCGCATTTCCCAAGCCTTTCAATTATCTTTTCTATGCTGGCCTCTCTTTCAGCTAATGCAGGACGAATAGGCCTAAACGGAGTTATTCTAAATCTTCCAATTTCGTGCGGATTCTTAATAAATGATTTTGCAACAAAGCCAAGGTCAGAGCAAATATTGTAGGCACGCTCAAGTTTTTCACGGAGACTCTTGTCACCAGTCGAGTAGTAAGACAAGGCATCAATAATAGTTGCATCGCCGATACCGAGGCGAAGATTACCCACAGCAAATCTGATCAAATATCTAGCTTCAAGGGGGGTAGCGTGATTTAGAAGCTCAGATAATGTTTTTATCTTTGCCTCTTGCGAACCCTCTCCAGACATCTTTGCGAGCTTCATAAAAGAGTCAAACACCTTCTCAACACTTAATGGCTGATAAAATAGGCTTGCTTGTTTCTTTTTTCCAACCAACTCTTCCGCAACAAGTCCAAGATCTCCCCTTTTTTTGTATAACTCCTCAACTTCTTTTCGTGAATAACCGCAAGATAAAGAGATTGCTTGGAGAGTAAATTTTTCCCCCACTCCCAATTCGATACCCTCATAAGCAGGGGCAATCATACCCTGAGCAAGATAAACAATCTTATCAGCTACATCAACAGATGCCGATTTAAAAATCTGCGCCATAATCTCTGTCATTTTAAGCCTTGACGTAGTTTTCTCGATCTCAGAAAAAGCATTTGCAAGTATTGAAAATTGCATATAACAATAATGGATTCAAACTTAAAAAGGATTGCAAAACTATATTTTGTATTTATATACCTTATTTGCATATTCTGGCTTGGTAAATATGAAGACTGGTCAAGCATCCTTGGAATATCTCTTCACTTATGGATGGATGATACTTATAGTCCTAGGCGTAATTGCCCTTCTTTCATATACTGGTTTTTTTTCCTCCTCACATATTCGTTCAGAAAGCTGTTTGTTTCAACCCGCTTTCTTATGTACAAACCACATCTTAGTATCAGAGGAGGATGGAAATGTTACCCTAAAATTTAGACTCCTAAACGCATTTGGAAATGGAGTTAAATTTGTAAACGTTTTTGGCAATATTGCACATCGAGGCTGGATTCCCGGCGTGATAAAAAATGGGGGCATCATACAAAATGGGCAGTACGAGGACTTTGAAATTACCTTTACTAATAACCCTCCTAAAAGAGGAGAGATTATAGAAATTTGGCTTAAAATTGAATATATAAATTGTGAGGCAGTTAATTGTCAACTAGATAGTGAGGATGTGGCATTAGAAGAAAATACTCATAAACTTGTGGGGAGAGTAAATACCAAAGTTGAATAAATAAAGCGAATAGATATGTAGGCGACCAGATATGGTTTCGTATATCTCACGTCTCAAGTTACGTTCTTTTAAATCGTTTAAGTTTGCAGATATCCAATTTGGAAGAGGATTTGTCTGTCTCGCCGGTCCAAACGGGAGTGGAAAAAGCAACATCTGCGATGCTATAATGTTTGCTCTCGGAGAAATGAGTCTCAAATCCCTGCGGGTAAAGAAAGTCAAGGACCTCATACATCGTTCTTTTTCAAAAGCAGAAGTAACACTTGAATTTTTAGGTGATGAAAAAATCGAAATAAAACGAGGCATAAGGGAAGATGGAAAAGTCCTTTATAAACTCAATGGTAAGAGAACCACACGAAGCGCAATCATCGATTTATTAACATCACATGGAATTGCTCCTCTATCACACAATCTAATCGCTCAAGGTCAAATTCAACACATAGTAGAAATGAACTCAAAAGAAAGGCGCCAGATACTCGACT
>JAWCQO010000013.1 GCA_038869735.1 Candidatus Anstonellales archaeon
CTCTGTTTCTGGGGTAATGGAATTTGAGCGAAAGAAAGAAGAGGCACTTACTGAGCTTGGACATGTTGAATCAAAAATAAATGAAACAAAAATAGTTTTAGCGGAGAGGGAAGGTGTATTATCCGAACTTGAAAAAGAAAAGAATGACGCCCTCCTATATATTGATGCGACCAATAGACTAAAGAATTCAAAAGCTTCTCTTCTTTGTTTGGAACTTAACAAAATTGAAGGAGAACATAGCAAAATACTTCATGATTTAGAGCAAATAGAAGCGTCAAAAAAGGATGCAGAGTCGCATATACGGCAACTAGATGAAAAAATAAAACAACTTTCAGAAGAACGAGGAGAACTTATAAATAAGATAAACAAGCGAGGCGAGCGTGAAGGTACCATAAAAGAGATAGAAGATTTTAAATCAAAAATAAAAGCTGCAGAAGCAACCATCAATGAAAAGAATAGGGTATTGAAGGGATTAGAAGATGAGCTTAAAAAACTAGATGCAAGGAAGAACGAATATTCAAATAAAATATTACATTTGGAAACAAAAATAGCTGCTTCTCAACAAGAAGCCGCACTAAACGAAATCGAAATAAACAGACTTAAAGAAAGCGGTCTACTCTCCAAAAGAGATATACCTCAAACGAATGAAGCTGAGCGAGTTTCCACGGAGTTGTCGCTTCATCTTCAGAAAAGAGCCAAGTTGGAAGGAGAGATATCATCAATTCAGGAAACGTTACTTCTTCTTGAAGAAAAACAAAAAAAACTTGAGGTCATGGTGAGTGAGATCGGTATTAACGAAGAAAAAGATTTAACATCAAAAAAATCAGCACTTTTATCAGAAATTCAATCATTAGAAAAAGAGATTGACGCATTATTCGAAAAAGAAAAAGAAATAAATAAAGAAATCCCCCAGCTCGACAAAAGTAGGCTTGAACTTGGAGAAAAAGCAGCGACTCTCCGCACTCAGGTTAGAGGTGGAGGGGAGCAGAATCATGCGCTTGCTGTTGTATCTCAACTCAAAGGAAAGATTAGTGGAATATATGGAACCGTCTCAGAGCTCATCTCATTTGACCAAGAATATGCCGTCGCAATTGAAGCGGCATGTGGACAGAGGTTGAACTACGTAGTAGTTGAGAACATAGATGTAGCCTCTCAAATTATCTCAATACTAAAAAAACAAAAGGGAGGGAGATGCACCTTTATACCACTTGATAGAAAGGTAACCCCACTGAGTCAAGAAACCGAAAAAATAGCAAAATCCCAATATTCACTTGGCTATCTCTCGGAGTTTGTAAAATATGAGCGATATTTAGAGCCAGTCATGAACTATGTTTTTTCAGACACGATACTTGTCAATTCAATCGAACAAGCAAAAAAGATAGGTCTGCAAAAAGCACGAATAGTTACAATAGAAGGCGAACTCATAGAGAGGTCAGGTGTAATAACCGGAGGAAGCTTTAGTGGGATAGCAACTGCCCGTGCGCAACTTGAAAAAATTGAAAGTGAGATACTAAAAATAAAAGAAAAAAGAGAGGCACTCTATTCGACTCTATACTCCACAAGAGAAGAGATGGGGCGAAAAAGGAAAGAAAAGGCTGCTCTGGAGGTTGAATTAAAAGGAATTGAGGTAAAACTCGACAACCTATCTGTTAGGATAAAAAGCCTCCACCAGTCTCAAAAAGATTTGGAACAGACAAAGAAAAGAGTTCAGGAAATCCTAGCACTTATAGAACAAAAAAAATCACAAATGTTAAAGTTAGACGAACAGATGAAAGTTCTAGAGTCCAGACTCCGTTCAATAAAAGAAAAAATGGTTGAAGAAGAGAAAAAAACAGAAGAACTAAAGATCCAAGAACAAAATAGACTAAATGAGCTCATAGCTAATCATTCGGCATTATTAGAAGGGATAAAGGGTTTTGAAAACGAATTAGCCTTATATCGCTCGCACCTGCATGAAGCAACCGAAGAGGAGAAAAGGAAAAGAGATGACCTAAAACTCCAAAAGTCAGAAATTATTAACCTACAGAAACAATGTGCCGAGTATAAGGACTTTATAACTGCAAAAGAGGAGGAACTGCGTGAAGCCAGCAAGCGAATACAAAAGTGGTTTGAGACATCAAAAGAACTTGAGACTCAAATCTCAGCTTTAGCTATTGAAAAAGGAAAATTCCAACATTCATCAGAGACAGCTTCAAAGAAAATCGAGGAATTAAAAATAAAGAAAGCAATGATAGAGACCAAACTTATTGATCTAAAAAGTGAATTTGAAGAATATAAAGAATTTGAAAAAGTGGATGCTCCAAAAGAAAAACTCCTCGAGCTAATTAGAGAAAGTGAAGAAACTCTTTCTAGACTTGGCAGCGTGAATTTAAAGGCACCGCATATCTATGAAGAAAAAAGAAAAGATGTGCTTGAAATTAAAGAAAAACTTTCAAAGCTTTCAGATGAACGTTCTGCAGTTTTGCAAATGATCTCTGAGATAGAAAAAAGAAAATATGCTGTCTTCATGGAAACATTTACGGCAATTGCTGACAACTTCAAGAGACTCTACGCCAATATGTTCAAGGATGAGGAAGCCATGCTTGTCCTTGAAAATCCGACTGACCCATTTTTGGGTGGACTTGCCATAAAAGTACGTGAGGGGAAGCACGAAAAAAATATTGAATCTATGTCCGGAGGCGAAAAATCACTTATGGCAATTGTCTTCTTGTTTGCGATTCAGCTCTATAGACCGGCACCTTTCTATGTTTTAGACGAAGTAGATGCTGCCCTCGACAAAGAAAACTCAAAAAAGCTTTCAATACTTGTATCGAAAATGGCTGATAAAACACAATTTATTGTAGTCACCCATAACGATGCAATGTTGACTGCCGCCGATATGGCTATTGGAGTCTCGATGACAGATGAAGGTTCAAAGGTCGTTGGTCTTCAAATAAAAAACAGCATTAAAATAAAAAATGATTAAAGACAAAATATTAACCTCTCTTTTCAGTTCTTATTTGATAGGTTGTTCCGTTGCTCTGTATGATAATATTACCATCTAAATCTGTGCGATACAGCTTTATATTTAGGACTTTCATTTTTTCGATGCTAGTTGGATTAGGATACCCATCTTTGTTTGGACCCACGCTTAGTAATGCATCCTTAGGTTCAACTGCTACTAGAAACGTGAGGTCAGTGCTACTAGCTGAGCCATATTTAGCAATCTTTAATACTTCGCATCTCAATCCACCGCTACCTACCAACTTATTTTCAATTCCCCTCTCTATGTTTGACGTTAGGAGCAGACAAAATTGTCTGTCAGTTATTTTTACTACTATACTATTTGCGTCTTTGTTTTGTGTAAATCTATCCTTTTGAGGATTCAAAAATCTAAAGACCATACCATTAAATTCCACTTCGTCGCCTTCTTCAGGATGCCTTATGGGGACCCCGTATGCTGCCGCATATTGACTCACTTCTTGAAAATCCGTTCCACCTAACTCATCTCCATTTGTCCAAATCTCGCTTATTGGAAAATTCTCAAAAAGACTCCTAGATCCCCCAAAACGTTTTTCATCATCAGAGGTAATAACTAGGGCTTCAATTTTGTTTATCCCTAATCGTTGGAGCTCCGAAACAAGTTTTTTGGAAGTTTCATTTCTACCCGCATCAAAAAGAATCTCAAAATCACCTTTTTTAATAAGTATTGACTCTCCATAGCCAACATCAAAAACGTAAACATAGGTTTGTTGGTTTTCGTTTTTTGAAAATTGAAAGTTTTTTCCAAACTCTTTATACTGAGAAGAGAGTTTTGTTATATCTCCTTTATCAATTTCCATCGAAGTAGCATTTATCGTTGGGATAAACCCTTCTTTATCGTCTTCCTCTATTTTGCTATTCGTTTGCCCATAAACTATATTCTTACCCTCAAATTTTATTCTGTAAGGCAGGGTCTCTCCATCTTGATTTGAAGGGCTTTCTTTCTCTGTATTTTGTATACAGCCACCAATCAAAATAAGGATTAGCAAAAGACCTTCAATTTTCATCTTATTTACCTCTTGTATGTAGTATTTCGCTTCTGGCACGTTCTAGCTGACTTCTTACTATATCTTGTTTTTGCCTAAAACCTCGTACAAGCGAGTCAGAAAAGCGAATCGCTACTAACTCATCGGCGATTGCATCCATTACTTCAAAATATCTAAGAGCTTCCTTTTTTCTTCCCTTCTTTAACTGCTCAAGCATTTGTCGTCTCAATTCTCCTACACAGTCGCATATGCCTGTAAGATAAGAAGAATCTTCGACACCCAGTTCTTCTGCTTTAGGGATAGACTTATTTTCTATTATTGAAAGAAGAATGCTTGCTTCTACAACTTCTTGCTCAGCTTGTAAGAACATATACGAAAGTTTTTCCTCTTTCTTTACATTAGACAAAATTTTTTTCGCTTTATCTACCATCTTTTTCGCTTGGCTTATTTTGCCTCCATGCATTAATTTTATTGCATTTGAGCAAAATCTTACTATCTCTCGAATACGGGGTATAATCTTATCTTGGGTCTTTTCAAGTTTTGATAGCCTTTTTACTATTTTCTCTATCCCGATATCAATTTTTGCCATAGATGAATTTTGGAGAATGGCTTATAAATAATTTGTTCTAAATTTTTTCTAATGAGAAAAAACACTGTCGTTATTTCATTAGGCGGGAGCTTAGTAAATCCTGGAAAACCTGATTTTTCTTACATTAACAAAATTAGCAGATTACTTGAAACGTTAGATTATTCCTTTGGTGTTGTAGTCGGAGGCGGAAGGCTTGCTCGTCAATACGCAGAAAGAGAAAGAAAAAAAGGAAAAGGTGAATTTGAAGCCGATTTAGCCGCAATAAAAGCAACAAAAATTAATGCAAATCTGTTAATCAAATCATTAAAGCGTCAAGCATATTCAAAGGTATGTAGTACTTTTGATGAGGCAAAAAGAGCCTCGAAGAAATATAAAATAGTTGTTATGGGCGGTACAATTCCTGGCATTACTACCGATGCTGATGCAGCGCTCTTAGCAGAGTGTCTCCACGCACGTCGCTTAGTAAACATAAGCAATATAGATGGAATATACGATAGAAATCCTTCTAAATTTCATGATGCACGAAAGTATCGTTATATGAAATTTGAGGAGCTACTTCTCCTTTCTAATAAGGAAGATTTAAGACTTGCAGGAGGACACTTTGTATTCGACATTTTAGGATGCAAAATAATTGCAAGAAGTAAGATTGAGACCCATTTTGTTTCGGGTAAAAACCTTAGTGACGTTTCAAAGGCTATTCAAGGAAAACGGCACAATGGCACCATTGTGTCCAGTTAAATGGGGTGATTCTTTGACAATAAAAAGAAAAAAACGAAAACCAAAAGATCTACCATCTCTAGACAGAATTTCTTATATGAGTCCAAAAAAAGAAAGGAAATCGAAAAAGAAAAATACTAAAAAGAAGAAGTCGACGACTGAAGAGAAAATTTTAGAAGACTTGTTTGAAAAAAGTCGTCAGATAACCTACTAGCTGTCAACAACAACCGCATGAAGACTTCTTCTTCTTTTCCTTCATTTTTTCACCCCATTTATTCTATTTTGATAGGTTTACCAACCTTCTTATCTTCCATTTTCTTCTTTTTAAGCCTTACCTCCAAAACTCCATTTTTATAAGTTGCTTTCGACGATTCCGGAATTACTTCCTTTGGAAGGTCGACCTTTCTGTAATACTTCCTTTCAGGATTTTCAACATTTATCTCAAGCTCGGTTTCTGTAGCATGAAGATTTATCTCTTTTTTTTCTACCCCTGGTACTTCAGCTATGACAACTATTTCGCCTTTGTCATCAATGACATCAACAAGTGGGGAACGCTCGCCTTCTTCAAGTGCCTTTAACCCCTTCATTTCAATCCCTGGTTTCCAGTTTCCAAATTCCCTCACTATTGGCTTTCCATCACTACCTATCCTTACAGAAAATCCATAGACCTTTGTATTTGGCATTCTTGCCAATCGTTCAATTTCCTTTTCATCAAGCTCAGATAGACGTAGTGACTCCTCCATCATTCTCCTCATTTCGTCTTGTATTCGTTCAAAAATGTCATCAAAATCTCCTCCGAATATGCCAAATCTTCTTCTTCTAAAGAAAGGGTCCATATACGTCACCCCCCGTTACATTATGTTAATATGGTATTAACACTTATGTAAAAGGACTATTTAAAGCTTTCGCTTTTGCTTTCTGTCTATGATGAAAAAGAAACGATTGATTGTTTGTATACCAAAAAGAATAGGTATCGACCTTTACAACAAAAGACTATAATCAAGATGATGATATAGGATTTGTTACATAAACCAAACTAAAATACGCCACGGCGCATTTCGATCAATTAAATAAGAAACAAAAAAGATTCAAGTATCATTTCAAGTTACCCCCTCCACAAGATTTTCCACATTTTTTCGAATTTATAAAATCCGGAAATTATGCAAAATACACCAGCAATTTTGAAGCTGAATTAAAGGGATAGCTTCTTGCATGAGGTAAGAAACCGATTATTTCCAGCATTCGACCCAAGTGTCATTAAACTTTTTTGCGATATAGAGGTTTTGGGGTTCGTTGAATGTCGTGCAGAGCCTGCCCATCGTCTATTTTTTATTCTAGTCCTCATTATCAGTATCAGAGCAGTTTTTCCAACATCCAAAAATCAGAAACATCTATAATGGGTTTTCCGTATCTTTCATAATCATCTGGAATTCGAGGGCACGCTGTATTAATATATGCGTCAAAAAAATTGAAATCCTGTAATGCTTCTGGATCGATAAAGTTGGAAACTAAAATATACCCTTTCCTTTTCTTGCGCTCCAAGATTTTTTTAATTCTCACCGCCACTTCAAGGTTGAACTGTCCATTTTTAGTTGAAACAAGAATCCCAAAAGTTTTGACTGTCTGGCTTGCACACGCAAGAATCATCCCTCTCCTCCTTTTCTGAATTTTGTCTAGTTCGTCATCCAACCTTTTTATTAAACCAGAAAAAGGATCAAAAATAAAGGTTGGGATATGTTTATCTATCCCGAGAGGATGAAAGAATCCTCCCCCAAAATATAAGAGGCAATCAGCTTTTTTTGCAGCTTTGGTTGCTGCAAGAGTGTCGCAGCCCAAAACCTGACCAGGATATCGAGTATGTGGACCTCCTTTTTCAACAATTATTCTGTGCCCAGCTGATTCAAGAATATACCTAATTTCGGGGATAAGATGAACATGCTGGACCGTGGTTAAAAGACCGATACTCTTATACTGAGAGAGTACCTTTAATCCTTTCTTTATAACAGTTAATTTCACATCAAGTGGATAGGGAACATATTCAATTCTGAACGCCTCTCCCTTCACTTTCTGAAATTCGGCATGTCCATAATGCCTTAACAAATCAACTTTAAGCGTTCTGGCTTCCTCTAAGGCCAAGTCACAAGCTCCGAAACACCGAGCAGAAGAAATAAAAACCTCATGCCCTTCTCTTTCAAGCTTTTCTGCTTCTCCCTTTGCTTTGTTTTTAAGCCCCTCTGGAAACTGAAGAAGAATCCTCATGAGAATATCCTACAGTGATCATTTTAGTTTTTATCTTTATTACCTTAATTATTTATATCTAATCAGTGTGTTCTACTGAACTTTTATGCTCTACTCCTTCAGCAATTTTGGCTAATCTCCGTAGCATGATTTTTTTCTCTGCAGAAGCCACATTTCTTCTTACTATTTCAAGAGCATCAGGATTTACTGAGATGCTGGTAATCCCGTATTCAATGAGCTTTTCAGCGAATTCTGGATAAACGGAGGGAGCCTGACCACAGAGCGAGCTTGTTACTCCGTGTTTTGAGCAAACTTTGATAACGTGCTCTATGCTCTTTAATACTGCGTGGTTCCTCTCGTCGAATATATCTGATACCGTAGCGTTATCTCTGTCAAGACCAAGTATTAATTGCGTTAAATCGTTTGAGCCGATGGAAACTCCATCTATTCCCTCTTTGCAAAAGTCATCTATCAATAAAACTGTAGATGGAACTTCACACATAATCCACAGCTTAAAATCTCTTGTTCTGTGTATTCCGACTTCTCGCAACATATCACGAATTGCCCGGATTTCACCAATTCTCCTTACAAATGGAATCATAAGCCACAGATTTTTTAAGCCGTACTCGTCCCTAACCTTCTTAAGTGCATAAAGCTCAAGTTTGAATACTTCGGGCTCTTTTATATATCGCGCACATCCTCTGTAACCCATCATTGGGTTTGCTTCAACCGGCTCAAATTCCTCTCCGCCCTTTAGATTTCTATATTCATTTGTTTTGAAGTCACTTGCCCTATAAACAACTGGTCTTGGATAAAACGCCGAAGCAAAAATTCTCATTTTCTCTGCAAGTTTGTTTATATACTCCTCACCGCGTCCTTCTTTGAGCATCTTTTTTGGGTGCTCCCCTATCTCTGCCATCATAAATTCTGCTCGCAACAGTCCAACACCGTCACAAGGCATACTTGCAACTTTTTCTGCCAATTCTGCTTCCGCAAGGTTGACATAAATTTTTGTGCCCGTAACAATTTGATGTGAAGCCGAGAACTGCTCCTCTGCTCCTCTTTTAGCGGCTTTTCTTTCTTCGATGTCGACATCCCCGTCATAGACAATGCCGTGGCTTGCATCAACTGTTACAAACTGCCCTTCTTTGAGAACCTTTGTTGCGTTACCGCTACCTACAATACATGGAATCCCCATTTCTCTAGATACTATTGCCGCATGGCAGGTCATGCCGCCAGTATCAGTTATTATTGCACTTGCCTTTTTCATAGCTGGCACAAAGTCAGGCGTAGTCATCTCTGTTACAAGAATTTCGCCATTCTTCATTTTTACAATGTCTTTGGGAGTTGGAACATGTCTAACATTTCCTTTTCCGATCCCCGGAGCAGCTCCAAGTCCTCTTACGATTATCTTTGCATCCGTAAGTTTTGTCTTCAAAGCGCCCGTATCCTTTCTTTCTTCTTGGAGTGAAGAGGGAGCTGCCGCAGACTTCGTAACTCCCTCCTCCTCTTCTATTATATCTTTAAGCGTCGTTATCGGTCTTGATTGCACGATATAAGCTTTATCATTCATATAAGCCCATTCGATATCCTGCGGCTTTTTGTAGTGATCCTCTATTATCACGGCCAATTGAGCAAGTTCTAAAATTTGTTTATCAGTTAATTTTTGCACTGCTTTTTTTGTAGCTTCAACATCAACTCGCTCATTCCTTCCATTTCTTTTGATAATCATCCAGTCCTGTACAGCTACCTTCTTTTCTACTATCCTTCGCTCTTTTTTACTTACAATGTATCTATCCGGGGTAATTGCACCCGACACCACCACCTCCCCAAGACCATAAGCAGCTTCTATAGATATCCAATCCCTTCTAGCAGTTATAGGGTCAACAGAAAAAAGAACTCCCGCGACTTCTGATTGTACCATCTCTTGAACTACTGCACAGAGACCTACCCTCAAATGGTCAAAACCGTTTTCTTGTCTATAATAAATCGCTCTTGCTTCAAACAGCGATGCCCAGCATTCTTTTACAGCTTGCATCACTTCAGCTCCACCGATTACATTTAGAAAAGAAGCTTGCTGCCCTGCAAAGGATGCAGTAGGTAAATCCTCAGCTGTTGCAGAGCTTCTTACAGCAACATAAACGTCGTCTCCATTTTTTCTTAATGAGTTATAAGCAGTTATAACTTCTTCACGTATTCGCTGTGGAATCTCTCCAGCAAGTATCCTTCCCTTTATTATTTCAGAAGCTTCGTTTAAAGCTCGCGTATCACGAACATTCAAGTTTTCAGTATTCTCTTTTATTGCGTCGTCTATTCTGTTGTAGCGTATGAACTCAAAATAAGCACTACTTGTAACGCAAAAACCGTTTGGAACTGGAAGACCTAAGCTTAACATCTCACCAAGATTAGCTCCTTTTCCCCCTACTTCATTAATCATTTCTTTTCTTATTTGGGAGAACCATAAGATAACATCCACAACATCACCCTCTTTTAAAATCACTCCTTGAAAACTTAGAAAGGATTATGAGATTTTTAAATTTAATTGGATACAAAACTCATGATGAGGGGTTTGTTTGTTGGTAGATTCCAACCTTTCCATCTTGGACATCTACACGCTATAAAATATGCGCTCAATAGCTGCCGGCATCTTAATATAGTTATCGGCAGCGCCCAACGAGCCTATGAATTAGATAACCCATTTACAGCCGGGGAGCGTATCGAGATGATTTTGCGGGTTCTTGATGCTGAACAAATAAGCAATAAGTGTCTACTTGTACCAATTCCAGACTTTCAAAGTAACTATCTCTGGGTTCACTATGTAATCTCCTGTCTCCCTCATTTTGATGTCGTTTATGCAAATACGCCTTTAATTATTAGGTTGTTCTCTGATGCAGGTTTTAAAATAAAAGAGATACCATTTTTTTCGCGATACTCTCTTGAAGCAAAAAAAATAAGGAGTCTAATGTCAAAAGACCGGGCATGGAAAAAATATGTTCATGTCGAAGTATATAACTTTATAAAAGAAATTGGCGGAGTCGAAAGGATAAAAGCATTAGTAAGCAAGAGTAAATAAGATTCTTGGTAATATTCTTTATCCATAATCTTGGTAATATTCTTTATCCAT
>JAWCQO010000014.1 GCA_038869735.1 Candidatus Anstonellales archaeon
CAAATGGGGGGAGAGAAATTATTGAAAGAATGGCAAGAAATGATGCAACAAAAGAAGGAAAACCAACAGGAGCCCCAAACCACAGACGGGCGTCTTCCTTTTGGGACTTTACCGCCGCTTCAACGTCCTCAGTTGGAGATGAGGAGAGAGAAATTATTGAAAGAATGGCAAGAAATGATGCAACAAATGGGGGGAGAGAAATTATTGAAAGAATGGCAAGAAATGATGCAACAAAAGAAGGAAAACCAACAGGAGCCCCAAACCACAGACGGGCGTCTTCCTTTTGGGACTTTACCGCCGCTTCAACGTCGTCCGTTAGGGGGAGGGAAAGCTAAATGGCAAAAAATAGAGGAGAACAATTCCAGTGCAGGTGAAAATAGAAGCTCTGAGAGGGAGCAGGAGCCGGACGATGGAATTGAAATTAGGCGTGCGGTAGAAGTAATGTTAAATTTTGGTTTCTGGTACCCACTAACTTCCAAAGAAAAGCAGGAGAACAATTCCAGTGCAGGTGAAAATAGAAGCTCTGAGAGGGAGCAGGAGCCAAAGAGGGAAGCACGTAACTCTCCGCAAACAGACGCATACAAGTATAGTCCAGCTCTGCCACCGAAGTATGGTACATGTCTACCGCTCATAACTCGAGATGGTAAATTCATGGAGAATTCTTGGGAATCGGTTATGGAATAGGTGATGGGGACTATAAGCGGAGTTGGAAACTGAGTGGATAGAATGTTGGAAGAGAGCCTTTCTTTAGGCTTGCTTTTGGTTGCAGTAACATATGCAGTATCCTAAAAAAACCAAATAAGAGGTTGTTGTTAGAGACGAGTATCCTAAAACCATAGAATAAGAGATGCCTACGCCATCAAGAAACTTCAGCGGTGCCTTTATCCATAATCTTCTATCCATAATCAGAAGTTTCTCCATAAATGTCAAATGGTTTGCTAATAAGCCCTTAGCCAGATAACCTTCATATACCACTTTTACACATATTAATACATGAAACATAGGCAGAGCCTCCAGCATCAAAAAACCCTATTTCACAGGGAGGTTTTCAACGTCTAGTTGAAAAAGCAAGACAAGCAGAGGAAAGAAATCCACTCATAAAACCAAGGGATAAATCGCCTGAACTTGCAGAAATCCAGAAACTTATAGCAAGTCTTGAATCAGGTCAAAAAAACAATGGTTGATTTCTGGGTGCAAAATGGCTGGTATAAAATTTCCGGTAGATCCTATAGTTCATCTGCTTCAGATGTGTTGGTAATCATAAGCGGTCTTCCACGATATGTGCGCCTTACCAGAGGGAGATGGACTGAAGAAAGTACAAGAATCGCTGCAGTAAAGTTCCTTGTTGAGGAGGTACTCAAAAAAGACCCAAGAGATATAACCCAGTTCGATTTCCATTCCAACCGCCTTGCCGGGCTTTTGAATAGTTATTATTCTGGTTTCCCCTATGCAGCTCTCAAAGAAGCAGGCCTTGTAAGCGAAGCAGACGAAGCGTACATGAGGTCTTGCCAGCACACTCGTTGAGCAACCGTCTCTAGTCCAAGCTTGCGGCGAATAATGAGCTTTTGCCAACTTATAAACCTGTTTCGTCAAAAAGACTTCTATTTGTAGACGAAAAGAAGAGAAGCAGGATTAAGAGAAAACTAATCATAAATGGCAGTTCGCAGGTTATGTCAGAAACGTCAAAGAGTTGTGTCAAAAGGTCGAATCAAACAAAAAATAAGGATCAGGCAGCCTAAGTAAGCCTTGGCAGCAGTCCTGGCATTAGAGTAAATACATTTTTGTCAGACTCTTCAGGATTTCCCAAGCTCCCCAAGGGCAAGAATTATGTCCTCGCGAGTGACAGTCTTCCTTCCTGCATGCTTTGCATACTTTATAGCCTTTCCAGATATTATCATGGCTTGCTTTTCAAGAAAATCCGCAAGCTCCCTTGCAGCTTCTATCGATACTCTGTCAGCCCCAGAATTCCTAATTAATCTTTCTACAGGCGCAATTGGCAAAATCATACGCTCACCAATCTTCTTTTGGCAAAAAACGGTTTATAAAACCTCTTCACGAATGTATAAACATATTAAAACAAAATCAACAATAAACTAATTGGCTCTTTTGCTTTTTATTTCCTCTTAAGGGTGATGTTGTCCTTGCAAAAACCTCCATTTTTCCAAAGAACGGAAATGATGGTACCGCAGAAAAAAAACTTAGCTAAGAAAACCGCAGCCCTTTACCAACGCAAAAATTTCTTTTCAACACAAGTGCCCCTCAAGAGGGAAAAATCACCAGAAAATAACTCTGCAGAAGTGGCTCTGTTGATGGCAGACACCTATCTAAAACTCAAAAATTACAAGAAAGCGGAGCTGTTCTATCAACAAGCACTCCAACAGAAGCCTCAAAATTCCGAAGTTCTCTATAAGTTTGGTAAGCTTCTTTTATTGACTTCCCGGTCAATCGAAGCCGAAGTCTATCTTAGGAAAGCAGTTGATATAGATTCAACTAATCCACGGCTAATATGTCTCCTTGCTAAAGTCCTAAACAACAACGGAAAAACCAAAGAGGCAATACAAATGTATAACAAAGCAATCGAACTTGACGATAGCTTATGGTCTCCTCACTATGGCTTATATAAGATATTCCACTCGGCCGGAATGAAAAAAGAAGCCCGAAAGGCGCTTTTCAATACCATACGAAAAAAACCCCTCTCCCCTCTGCCATATTTTGTGATGGGTCGTTTTCTTTTAAATCACTCCAAATTTGAGTCTGCCGAACGATTCTTTCAACACGCATTGATTTTAGGTTACTGCCAACACACTGTCCATTACTATCTTGGATTGTGCTGGAGTCGCCGGGAGAAAGAAGACCCGCTAAACTATTTCTATGCCGCTCAATATTTTGAGAAGGCCATACAGCTTCAACCCCACAATCCGCTCAACCACGCAGCGCTTGCTTTTTGCTGTCACAAACTTGAAGATTATCAGTCCGCAATCTTGGCTTATAACGAAGCCATTCGCCTTGCGCCAAAACACGAAAAGTTCTACAACGCCCTCTCGACTCTCTACATCTGCCTTCATCGATATAAAGAAGCAGCAAATGTTTTGGAGAATCTTTCACGGGTAAAAACTAATGATGCAGACCTCCACTACAAAATCGGCTGCCTCTTGTTTAGCCACGGAGACCTTCAATCAGCAATTGCTCATCTCTCAAAAGCCATCTCCATCAATCCGGAGCACACAAAAGCAATAAAAAAACTAAAAAAGATAACCATGCGCATGCAACTTGCAAACACTACTAAAGAAGCATCTGAGCAATAAAACACAAGATATTAAAAGCCACACGCTCACCAAAACTAAAAATGCAAATATCCATTTCACTATCTCCACGGGAATACCAGTTATCCATAGTCAATACCATTCTTCCAAACAATAACTCGTTAGTCGTTCTTCCTACAGGATTAGGAAAGACACTCATCGCTCTTCTTGTTCTGCAACATAAAATTTTAGAGGGAAAATGTGTAATCCTTGCACCAACAAAACCTCTTGCAAAGCAACATTATGAAACTATACTTGCAGTCACAAATCTCCCACCTTCGCAAGTAGCTCTTATTTCAGGCGAGCTACGTCCAAGTCAAAGAATAAGCATGTGGAAAAGACGCGTTTGCGTTTCTACACCCCAAACTCTAAAAAATGACGTTGAATCTGGAAGAACTGATTTCGATTTTGTCTATGTTCTTTTCGATGAAGCACACAGAGCAGTTGGAAATTATGCTTATACTTATTTGGCAAAAAAAGCGTGGGAAAAAAACTGCCTTATTGTCGGATTAACTGCCTCTCCCGGGTCAGACAAGAAAAAAATAGAAGAAATAGTCTCCGCACTCTACATCTCAAACGTTCAAATCAGAACAGAAGAAGACCCAGACGTCAAACCATACGTAAAAAATCTTAAGCTTTCATTCATTCCCGTAAGACTCCCACAAGAACTTTTAGCCTTTCGGGCCACTATCTCAGAACTAATAAAAAAGGAAGCTGAAAATCTCTCAAAGCTTGGCTATCCAGTCAAGCTTATTTCTAAAAAATCTCTCTTAAAAATAAGGGAAAGACTCTTCTCTTCAAATTCACCATCAAAATACGGAGCAATCTCCCATTACTCAACGCTTTTCAACCTCATACATCTGTCAGAGCTTCTGGAAACTCAGGGAGTTAGAGCCTTCTTAAACTACATCGAAAAGCTAAAATCAAAAAAAGCAACAAAAGCAATACTCAGGATACTCAATGCTTCGGCCATCAAAAAATTTCTTTTGTCAAGTAGTTCACTTCCAGAGCACCCAAAAATGAAAAAGCTAATAGAACTAATCTCTGCAAGGCCAAATGAAAAGATAATAACGTTTGTCCAGTACCGAGACCAAATAAACTTCGTAGTTGAAGAACTAAAAAAGGCAGGGATTGCAGCTGAGCGGTTTGTTGGAAAAAGAGAAGGTGTAACGCGAAAAGACCAAGAGCAAACTATCGCAAGATTCCGGGAAGGGCAGTTTCAAGTCTTGGTGGCTTCCTCAATCGGTGAAGAAGGCCTTGATATACCGGCAGTGGATACCGTTATCTTCTTTGAGCCAATCCCATCAGCGATAAGGACAATCCAGCGGCGCGGCAGAGCAGGACGTGCAAAAGCAGGCAACGTCATCATCCTATTTACTGAGAACACAAGAGATGAAGCCTATTTTTGGAGCGCAAGAAAAAAAGAAAAAATAATGAAGCACACTGTAAGACGCCTTCAGAAAGAGGGAGAAAAGAAAAACAACACAGAAGAGAAAAAGACACCAATGCCAAGACTAAAGAAGACAGGCCAGACGCTCATAAGTGATTTTTTAAATTAAATTATCAAAACTAAACACCATGAAAATAGATAAAATACATTCCGCCAAATTAGAGAAAGTATACCGACTCCTCTCATCTTCTCCGGAAGGCATCAGTTCGCAAGAAGCAGTGAATCGCCTCTCTAAATTTGGCCAGAATATACTTAAAACCCAGCCGCCCGAGAGCCCTTTATCATTATTCATTTCGCAATTTAAAAATCCAATAATCTCTCTACTATTAATTGTCGGGGCAATAGCTATCGGAATCCAACACTATGAAGACAGCATAGGCATTTTTGTTGCGGTTTTGCTTGCAGCCCTATCCGGCTTTATTCAAGAATATAAAGCAGAGCGTTCTCTTGAAGCCCTAAAAAAGATGGAGAAAAGCACAGTTCGAGTCCTTCGCGACAAAAAGATGAGCGTCCTTCCTTCATCCCAACTCGTTCCTGGCGATGTAATAATATTATCAGAAGGCGACAAAGTCCCTGCTGACGCGCGGCTCATAGAATCAGTCAACCTATCATGTGATGAGGCTATTATAAGTGGAGAATCAAAACCAGTCGAAAAACAAGCTATGCGAGAGCACCCAAGCACTCCTCTCCTCAATTCAAAAAATATCATTTTTAGAGGCACTTCAATTAACCGTGGACGATGCAGGGCAATAGTTTTTGCAACAGGAATGAATACGGAATTCGGAAAAATAGCTCAAACCATTTCAGAGACAGAGAAAGAAGAAACTCCATTGCAGAAAAAAATGGAGGAACTTGGCCAAAAGCTTTTAGCCTACATCATTATACTTGCCCTTACCTACCTAGTCCTTGGCGTTTTTTTCTTCAAGAGAGATTTTAATGAAATGTTTCTTGTAAGCATCATAATTGTAGTTATGGCCGTTCCAGAAGGCCTTCCAACCATCATAACAATTACGCTTGCAATAGGAATGCAAGGTATGGCAAAAAGAAATGCCATTATACGAAAGCTTCCTGCTGTTGAGACTCTCGGAAGCACCACCGTAATCTGCACAGACAAGACAGGAACTCTTACAAAAAACAAGATTGGTGTAAGGAGAATTTTCCTTCCGGGCGGGGAATATGAAGTAGCAGGGCAGCCTGATTCATTCATCGGAGAGTTTGTGCTTTCAGGACCACGGCAGATAGGAACCCTTCATTCACGCCTTGAAAAGCTTATCGAAATATCATCTTTATGCAATAATGCAAGCATTGTCGAAAGCGATGGAAAACAAACTATTGTAGGCGACCCAACAGAAAGCGCGCTTTTAGTCATGGCAAAAAAATTTGGATACAATATAGAATCCGAACGGGCAAAGAGCCACTTTATATGGGAAATTCCGTTTGATTCAGAACGGAAGATAATGTCGGTGTGCCGCAGACACGAAGATAAAAAAACAATTTATGTAAAAGGCGCACTTGAAGTAGTTTTGAAGAGATGCAACCGCATACTTTCTGAGTCCGGAGTCCGTCCCTTAACCAAGGATGACGTAGATAAAATTTACTCGAAAAACAGTGAATTTTCAAAAAATGATTTGCGCGTACTTGCAGTTGCATACAAAGAAGTCCATTCAGTGCCTAAGAGGCCCACTACAAGATTTATGGAATCCTCTTTAATTTTTGTAGGTTTAATCGGAATGACTGACCCGCCAAGACCTGAAGTATACGAAGCAATTAGAAAGTGCAAGAATGCCGGTATAAAAGTAATTATGATAACTGGAGATGGAAAAGAAACCGCATACGCCGTTGCCAAAGAGATTGAGATAGCCACAAACGAAAATGAGGTTTTGGAAGGCGACCAAATAGATGCAATTCCAGCTGATAATCTTGTCCAAGAGCTAGCTAAAATAAAGGTGATAGCTCGCGCATCCCCCCATCACAAATATCAAATAGTCTCCTCCCTCATGGCTGCAGGCGAAATCGTGGCTGTTACCGGAGACGGAGTAAACGATGCCCCTGCAATAAAAAAGGCAAATATAGGTATTGCAATGGGAATTACCGGGACTGATGTTGCAAAAGAAGTTTCTGATATGGTCCTAACAGATGACAACTTTGCAACAATCGTAAATGCAATTGAATATGGAAGAAGGCTCTATGACAACATTAAATCCTTTGTCCGATACCAGTTTTCGACAAACGTTGCGGCAATACTAACACTATTTTCAGCCCAATTTTGGGGTCTTGGTATCCCACTAACTGTTCTTCAGATGCTGTGGATTAACATAATCATGGACGGGCCGCCAGCAGTTGCGCTTGGATTTGAGCCTTCTTCTTCAGACACGATGCAGAGAAAACCTCGCGACCCAAAAACTCCATTTATTACAAGAAACCTAATACTTGCAATCCTTTTCGCCGGAGTTATAATGGCTACAGGAACACTTGCCGTCTTTTCTTATTACAAATCAAATGAGCCTATAAAAGCAGGGACAGCCGCATTTACAACCTTCGTTTTCTTCCAGTTTGCAAATGCGCTAAACTGCAAGAGCCAGTCACGCTCACTTCTACATTCGTTGTTCTCAAACAAATATCTCTACATTGCAATCATTCTTGCCGCAATGCTCCACATCTCCATCATCTACAACCCGATATTCCAGCACTATTTCCAGACAGTTTCTCTTGAACCCAATGATTGGGTTATAATCATCACGACATCAATGACCATAATCGTCCTTGAAGAAATCAAAAAATTCTTTTTCAAGAGCCAAACAGAGTATTGATGAATATGAATGCAAGAGTTAAGCGAATAATTCTTAAGCTGCGCTCATACTTCAAACATGCCAAAAGAAAAAAAGCCGTAGTCGGAATCTCCGGAGGAGTCGATTCTGCAGTTGCTGCAGCCATCTGTGCAAAAGCTCTTGGAAGTAAAAATGTTATAGGCGTCATCCTCCCAACCACCATCACCCCATCAAGAGATATTTCTGATGCCAAAATCATCTGTAAACTACTGAAAATAAAAAAATTAGAAGCAGACATAAGCCAAATAGCGCTTATCTGCTCAACTGTCCTTAAACGAATTCTTATGAAGAAACTAAACAAAAAAACAGCTGGAAACATCGTTGCAAGAATTAGGATGCTTATACTATACGCAATCGCAAACGAGCTTAACGGCTTGGTTGTAGGAACCGGAGACAAAAGCGAGATTTCAATAGGGTATTTTACAAAATATGGCGATGGCGCTTGCGACTTGCTACCTATTGGCAGCTTATATAAGACAGAGGTACAACAAATTGCGCAACAGCTTGGAATACCCAAGAAAATATACTGCAAGCCACCCTCACCAAGGCTTTGGCGCGACCAGACAGCAGAAAAAGAATTAGGCGCCAGTTACGAAAAAATAGACTCTATTTTAAGAAAACTTGAAGCTGGCATAAAGCCAAAAGAACTGCTTGCAAAAAGAATCATAAAACTTATGAAAAACTCCGAGCACAAAAAATCCTCTCCCCCTATCCTTTAATAACTTTTTAAGCTTCTAAACAGAAAATCACACCATGAAGATTAGCAAGAGAAACTCAGAGCACAAAAAATCGTCTCTCCCTATCCTTTAATAACTTTTTTAAGCTTCTCCACAGAAAATCACACCATGGAGATTAGCAGGAGAATAGTTACTTATGCTCTTTTTCTATTCTCTCTGCTGGTCAGCATCACCTTTTCAATAGATGTTTCAGACTGCGCAAACCTCAATACTCAAGGAACAACTTATACTCTCATCTCCTCAATCTCAACAAATGCTCTTTCCTGCTTTAACATAACTGCAAATTCAATTGTCCTTGACTGCCAGAACTTCAGTATAACCGGAACCGGCACGGCACAATCTTTAGGAAAAGCAATACAAACAGAAGGCTATGACTACCTTGAGATAAAGAACTGCCGAATAGCAAATTTCTCAATAGGGGCACTCTTAAACTCAACCATTTACTCAAACGTAACAGACACTATAATAGAAAACTCAACCTTTGGCATATTCTTTGATGGCAGGGCTGCCGATATCTCAGGAGACAACAAAGTTAAAAACGTACAGATATCAAACTCTTCTACTGGAATCCACTTTCATGGCTCCAACACAAAATACAATACCATAACCTTAACCAACATAACCAACCATTCATATGTTGGTTTAAATCTGACCTCTTCATCATTCAACAACCTTACACAAATTGTCGTAAGGGATAAAAAAACATCTACCGCTGATGGCGTCAGTCTTGAGGGAAGCTCAAGCATTCTTATTAATGATTCAAAATTCATAAAGCAAGACCAAGCAATCTGGTTACCTAATGGCTACTGCAGTCTTATCACAATAAACAATTCACTCATTTCAGAGTCTTCCTATGGAATTGACGCAAGTGGTGCTTCTCTCCTTGTGTATTCACAGATAGACAACACGCTTATAAATTCATCAACCACGTATGGCATTATACTAACTGGTGAATCTGCTTCTTATGGCGGAAATAAAATAAACATAACAAATTCAAACTTATCAAAAGGCAGTACTGGTATTTATTTTTACACCTCAGGCTCGTCTGGCACGTATGGCTCAAACATCTTCATCAAAAACGTGAGGATATACAACTTTTCTTCTGCTGGTGTTTCCCAGTCCTCTAATTACTATCTCGGTGGGAGAACATATTCTGACGTGTATATATACAACAATACAAGGGGTATAGCAGGAGGTGTAAGCGACACCTACGAGCGCATACATGTCTTTGATAACAAAATTTATGGAATACTGCTACGTAGAAACTTGTCCGGGACTACAATACTTAAGGATTCAGAAATATACAACAACGGAGACGGAATTTTAATCGGACCCCATTACTCATCTTCTCTAGCCCTCATCCAAAACACAGCAATATTTAATAACACTAGATGGGGTCTAAATGGTACTTCAAACAACGACCAGGAGTCTGTTGATTCAATAGGCATTAATCTAAGAAATGTAACAGTGTACAACAACGGAGAGGGAGGCCTATGGCTTCGGGACATGTGTAACCTCTCTAACTCTGTAGTGGAAAACAATACTGGTCCAGGCGTATACGTTACTGTGTATTCTACTACTCCTGGTCCAAACATATCTAACAATCAAATCAACAACAATTTAGGTGGAGGCATAAAGGTCATAAATCCATCTAAAAATAGCATCAGGATAGTAAACAACACTCTTATCTCAAACTCATACTTTGGAATAAACATAACATACTCAAACAACACCTATATCGCAAACAACACTCTTGGCCTAAACTCTATAGATATAGACAACAAATCCTCTAATATATCCTATGCATATGACAACGCATGCAACAATCCACTTGACTTTAAAGACTTTGGGCAGGTTGGTTGCACATGGAACTATCCCCCACCAATCTTCATATCTTCCTGCTCGAACTTAACATCGGC
>JAWCQO010000015.1 GCA_038869735.1 Candidatus Anstonellales archaeon
CTGCTCAGAGGCATGCTCGAAAAAAACAGGCTTCTAGATATAGTAAGAAACTTCATTGTTTTTGAAAAAGATAAAGAAACAAAAAAGAAACTAGCAGCGTATCATCAATATTGGGCGACAAATAAAGCACTCGAATCAACTTTGCAGGCAAAAAGGACAAACAGAAAAGCGGGCATTGTCTGGCATACCCAGGGTTCTGGAAAAAGTTTAACAATGATTTTTTACGCTGGAAAAATTATTAGAGAACTGGATAATCCTACGATTGTTGTTCTCACAGACAGAAATGATCTTGATGACCAGCTATTTGGAACTTTTAGCAAGTGTCAAGATATATTAAGACAAAAACCAGTTCAGGCAAACACAAGAAAAGAACTGATGGAGTTGCTTAAAGTTTCTTCTGGCGGAGTTGTCTTTACAACAATTCAAAAATTCTTTCCTGAAGAGGATAGAGAAAAATACCCGGTACTATCAGAGCGAGATAATATTATTGTAATAGCTGATGAAGCTCATAGAAGCCAGTATGGATTTCCTGCAAAAATATTAAAAAAAGAGGATAAAGCACTTATAACATATGGTTATGCAAAGTATTTGAGAGACGCTTTACCAAATGCTTCATTCATCGGCTTTACTGGAACCCCGATAGAAAAAGCAGATAGATCAACGCCAGCGGTTTTTGGAAAATATGTTGATGTTTATGATATAGAACAAGCAGTAAACGATGGTGCAACTGTAAGAATATTTTATGAAAGTAGATTAGCAAAGCTTGAGTTAAAACCAGAAGAAAGACCAAAAATAGACCCGGAATTTGAGGAGGTAACAGAAGGCGAAGAAGTAGAACATAAAGAAAAGCTAAAAAGCAAATGGGCAAGATTGGAAAAGATTGCTGGCGCTCCAAAAAGAATAAAAAGAATTGCAAAAGATATCGTGAATCATTTTGAGCAAAGGCTTTCTATCCTTAATGGAAAAGGAATGATTGTTTGTATGTCAAGAAGAATATGCATTGACCTTTATAATGAGATAATAAAACTAAGGCCAGAGTGGCACAATGAAGATGATGATAAAGGATTTATCAAAGTCGTAATAACAGGCTCTGCATCTGATCCAAAAGAATGGCAGCAGCATATAAGAAACAAAGTCAGAAGAAAGAAAATAGGTGATAACTTCAAGGATCCGAAACATGAAACTAAATTGCTTATTGTAAGAGATATGTTCTTGACAGGTTTTGATGCACCAAGTTTACATACAATGTATCTTGACAAACCGATAAAAGGACATACTTTGATGCAGGCGATAGCAAGAGTGAACAGGGTTTATCCTGGAAAAGAAGGCGGTTTAGTTGTCGACTATATAGGCGTTGGTGCTGAATTGAAAAAAGCCCTGATGGAATACACAGAAAGTGGGGGTAAAGGAAAACCAACGCTTGACCAAGAGCAAGCCATCAGATTAATGTTAGAGAAATATGAGATTGTAAAAGATATGTTTTATGGATTTAATTATAGAAAATTCTTTGAGCTTTCGCCAAAAGAAAGATTAACTTTCATGCCCAATGCAATAGAACACATACTAAAAGAAAAAGGGAAAAAGGAAAGATTTGAAAAAGAAGCCACTGCTCTTGTTAAAGCATTCTCTTTGGCAGTTCCTCATGAAAAAGCCATGAAGATTAAGGAAGAAGTTGGCTTTTTCCAAGCATTAAAATCAACAATATCAAAAACAATCGAAACCAAAAAAGATGTAAAGGAACAATACGAAACAGCAATCAAACAGATTATCTCAAAAGCAGTAATCTCTGATAGAATTATAGATATATTTGAGGCTGCTGGAATTCAAAAACCAGAACTTTCTATTCTATCAGAGGGCTTTTTAGCCGACGTAAAAGAGATGCCTCAGAAAAACTTGGCGTTTGAAGCTCTAAAAAAATTATTGAACGATGAGATTAAGATAATTTCAAAAAGAAATCTTGTTCAAGGTAAATCTTTCATGGAGATGCTAGACAGAACAATAAAAAAATATACAAATAGGGCTGTAGAGGCTGCGCAAGTTATAGAAGAATTAATAGAGTTAGCAAGAAAAGTTAGAGAAGAAAAAAACAGGGGAAAAGAGCTTGGAATGAGCGAAGATGAACTTGCATTTTATGATGCACTTGAAGTCAATGATAGCGCAGTTAAAATACTTGGCGATGAGACTTTACGAAAAATAGCGCTCGAACTAACACAAATGATAAGAAAAAGCGTTACAATAGACTGGACACAAAGAGAGAGCGTTCAAGCAGAGTTGCGCCTCAAAGTAAAGAAAATACTAAGAAAATATGGCTATCCACCTGATAAAGAGAAAAAGGCAACAGAAACAGTTTTAAAACAGGCGGAGTTAGTTGCCGGAAATTTACTTGCTCTTTGAATATGCACAAAAAATAGATGCTTGGATCAAGTCTGTTGACAGAGGATTTTATGATGTTCCTTATACTTATAGAGTTGGTAGTCCAAGCTCACTTGCTCGTGGTGGAGGCCATCAGAAATGGGCAAAATTCAATCCAGACTTCTTTATCAGGATAGGAAAGGATATTCTAGTTGTAGAGATAAAATCTGACGAAGATATCACTGAAGAAAATAAAGCCAAATTGAAATATGCCAGAATACACTTCGAAGAGTTGAATAAAAAGCAGAAGAAATTCAAATATTATTTTAAGTTCTTTTCTCCACAAGATTTTCCACAGTTTTTTGAAGCTATAAAATCTGGAAATTACGCGAAATACACTAGTAATCTTGAAGCTGAATTAAAGGGTTAGCTCATTGCATAAACCAAGAAAACTGCTCATCACCCGCATTCGACTTAAGAATCATCACCCGTTATTGCGACAGAGAGAATAAAGGTGAACTGTAAAGTTAGCGACACCTATTTTGATGCAAAAAAGCCAATCGGGCACCGACAACTTTAAAAACTTCGGGTTCCTAATTCATTTTATGAAGATTATGAAGGCTTTTGACAAGAAGGTAGGCAACACAGAATACTATAAGTATAGAATTAATTTGCCAAAAAAGATAGTAGAGGATTCTAATTTATTGGGAAAAGAAGTTAAGGTAAGACTAGTAAAGGACAAAATAATTATCGAGAAAGAGTAAATATTTTCTACTCAGTTAGGATTTTCTTGTTCTAAATCGACTACTAATTACCAAACCCGTTTATCTATTCGGGCACCGAAAGATTTATATACTTCGGGTACCGAATATATAGTATGCTTAGCAAGATAAAATGCATACATTGTGGAAGTGCAAACAACTGCAAGAAAGGCCGACGCAAAACCTTGTATCGAGGAAAAATACAGAAATTTTACTGCAAGGATTGCAAGAGATTTTTCACTCAAGATGACGGCTTTTATCGAATGAGAAACAAGCCCGAGATTATAACAATGTCAATTGATATGTATGTCTCTAACCTGTCGAGCAGAAAAATGAGAAACCAATTGAAAAGGCATTTTGATCACAAGATAAGCCATGTTTCTATTTTGGATTGGGTTAGAAGATACACATTAAAAGTTCAAAAATTCATAGAGAAGCAGAGCTATAATTTAGGTGACAGGTTTTATGCTGATGAGACAACGATTGATTGTGAATGTAGGAAAGACAGGTTTTGGTGTTGTCTTGATTGGGGTACAAGATTAATTACTGGAGTGCATTATAGCTTAGCTGCTAATCCTGTTGAAGCGCAGGAATTTCTAAAGAAAGCAATAGCGAAGGGAAAGCCAAAGTACATTCAAACAGATGCTGGAATGTTCTATCCAAGAGCATTTAGGAAAATGTTTTATTCTAATAAATTTGGTGGCTTAGTTGTAGAGCACAGAATACAAAACTATCAGGAAACAAGAATTCATAATTATAGAATTGAAACTGTATTTATGAAAATCAAAGATAGGGTTCTTGACTTCAGGGGGTTGAAGGCTCTTTGGTCTGCTCCAATCTTATTGAATGCGGTAGTTATCCAGCATAATTTTATTGAAAACCATTGCACGACTAATGAAGTTCCTTGCGAAACGGCGGGAGTTAAATTAGGATTGGGGGAAAATAGGTGGCTGGATTTGATAAGATTGAGTAGTAGTTAGGTGATATATATTACACGCTTTCTGTGCGTGCTATCTTAAGCACTCTTCCCCACCAGAGAAGCTCGTTAAGGAATCTCTCCACAGGATCACCCATAGGACTTTTACGCATTTGCTCGAACATTTCAGAACCCTGAGGACCTTTGCCCATCATTGTCGCAAAAAATATATCAACAGGAATATGAATGGAGTTTCTAATAGGTACCATTTGAAGTTCAATGGCAACTTGCCGAAGCTGTTCAACCGCGCGAGCACCTAAAGCACTGCCATAACTTACAAAACCGACTGGTTTTCTATTCCATTCCATATATATCACATCCATTGCGTTTTTGAGAACCGCAGGATAGCCATGATTATATTCTGGAGTTACTATAATGAAAGCATCCCCATCATTAATTTTTTCTGACCATTCCTTCACTACTTCATTTGGATATTGTCTCTTTGCCATCGAAGGTGATATTGCTTCATTAAAAAATGGCATCGGATAATCGCGCAGATCTAGGAGCTCAGCTTCCACATCTTTCAGCTTCTTTATTTCCTCAAAAATCCACTGTGCCGGTTTTTCGCTGAAACGATTTTGCCTCGTGCTACCAATAATGACTTTAATTTTAATAGTTCTCATATTATTCATTTCCTCCTTGATTTGTTGTTATAAAATTTTTGTTTTTGAACTTCCTCTGATAAATTCTTCAAAATCTTGAGCATATGCTCTGTGTTGATGGTGTAAAATATTTCTTGCCCTCTCCTTTCGTTAATCACGATATTATTGTTTTTAAGTGTTTTAAGATGCTGTGAGACTGCAGGTTGAGACAGTCCAACTATCTTGACCAGCTCACCAACTGTTTTTTGTCCCTTAAGCAGAGCTTCTACAATTTTATAGCGGGAAGTACTACCTATACCTTTACCAAATTTTTCTATCTCATTACAAAGATCAGTCATATAATAATATAAGGATATACTTATATTTAAAAGGTTTTCTATTCGATGAATAAACATAGGTGACGTTTACTTTACAGCTCAAATAAAGGGAAAATTTATAAACATAAAAAATCCCAACTTCTTGAGACGGCCATAGTAGGTTGGAAACACCTGTTCCCATTCCGAACACAGAAGTTAAGCTTCCTACGCCGTTTGTATTAGTGACAGACAAGTCGCAAAGCATCGGTGCCGTCTCGTAACTCTACCGAAATGGGGTATTTTTTTGAGAATCTTAAAAAATAAGATATTAAATATTTCTTAGATTAGTAGATAATATTTAAATCGGAATTTGAAACTAAATTAGGAATTATAAAGATCAAAATTTATGAAAAATCAAAAATAAAGATAAATACATCTTAATAAA